>NZ_OY762948.1 GCF_963666695.1 uncultured Desulfobacter sp. | reverse complement strand
GCCTTGTTTCGTTCGATGAGACTGAACAAGGCGTCGCAGGCCGCCTTGTATCCGTCCTTTTTAGTGCCTTTAAATCCTTCGGAGTGGACCGCAATGACAGGGATGCGGGTCTCTTCTTCGACCTGGCGGCAGACCGCGTCCACGTCATCACCAATAATGCCCACAATACAGGTACAGTAGATAAAGGCGGCTTTGGGTGAATATTTGTCAATCAGTTCCAGCAATGCCCGTTTCAGCTTTTTTTCTCCGCCATAGATAATATCGGTCTCTGACAGGTCCGTTGAAAAACTCATCCGGTGCAGCTCCGGGCCCGAAGACTGGGCCCCTCTGATGTCCCAGGTATAGGAGGCGCACCCGATGGGGCCGTGAATCAAATGCAAGGCGTCGGCGATGGGGTAAAGCACCACCCTGGAGCCGCAGAATACACAGGCCCGCTGGCTGACCGCGCCGGCCAGACTCTTGGTTTCACATTCTATCTTAAAGGGCCGGCTGCCCTTCTGGTAGATCTGTTTTTCCCGCTGTTTGAGTACCGATATGGAGGTCATGTTATTTCTCCTTTACTGCGTTAAATTACTCTACCAGTTCAAAACGTTCTTCGGGTGCATCCCGGTCCGTGCGGTCCATCAGGGCGCCCAGAATCTTTTCCAGGAAATGCAGCCCGCCTTTGTATCCCACGGAAGGAAAGTAGGAGTGGCCGATCCGGTCCAGGATGGGGAACCCGTGGCGTACAAACGGGATGTCCTCGTCCCGGGCAATATATTTGCCGTAGGTGTTGCAGATGAGCAGGTCCACAGGTTCGTTCTTGATCAACTGATGCAGATAGAACAGGTCGCCGGGGCCCTTGACGTTGATGTCGTCGCCGAACTTGGCCGTGACTTCCTTGATCCGTTTGGTAAAGGCCTTGCCCGGGGTACCGGTAACAATATGAACCGGTTTCATGCCCATGGTGACCAAAAATTCGGTCATGGGGATGAGCTGGTCCGGATCACCGGCGATGGCCACCTTTTTGCCGTACAGGTGGGGCTGCATGTCTGAGATCACATCCAACAACTGACCCCGCTCCTGGGTAACGGTATCGGGTACGGATACGCCGGCCACCGTACGCAGGGCATCCACAAACCGGTCCGTGGCCAACAGGCCGATGGGCAGATCCTGCACCTGGCAGGGCACCTTGCACTGGGCGTCAAGGGCTCTGACCGCATCGGCCGAGGCCCAGGCGCCCAGCCCGATGGAGCCGATGCTGTCGCCGGTGCTCTTGAGCTCGTCAATGGAAACGCCGCCCTTGGGGTACATATTGAATTTGCCGGTGAAGGGGCCGTTCACAATGCCCGAGGTGTCCGGAAAGAGGATGGACTCAATACCCAGCATCCCGGCGATCCGCTTCATTTCCGCCATGTCCGAAGGCTCCACAAATCCGGGCACAATGTTAACTTTTCCGTTGGATTTGCCGGTCTTTTCAGCCAGCTGGACGGCCATGGCTTTCACCATGTTGGAAAAGCCGGTGACATGGGAGCCGACATAGGACGGCGTCGGGGTATGGATGACATACTTGCCTTCGGGGATGGTGCCGTCTGTTTTGGCTTTTTTGACAATCTGATTCACATCGTCGCCGATGGTTTCCGACAGACAGGTGGTATGCACCGCAACAATGTCCGGGTCATAGGTGGTAAATATGGTTAACAGGGCCTGGAGCAGGTTGGCCTGGCCGCCGAATACCGACGCCCCTTCCGTAAAGGAGGAGGTGGCGGCCATGATGGGTTCACGGTAATGACGGGTCAAGGTGGACCGGTGATAGGCGCAGCATCCCTGGGACCCATGGCTGTGAGGCAAGCAGCCATGGATACCCAGACCTGCGTACATGGCCCCGATGGGCTGGCAGGTTTTCGCCGGATTAACCGCCAGGGCTTTTCTTTCTTTAATCTCTGTGGGTGTATGTCGAAGCAGCATAAGTTTCTCCGTTTCTCGTTTCTTGTTTCTTGTCTCTTGATTCTTGTTTCTTGCTTATTCCCAATTATAGTTGGCGGACAATTCAGGGTCCTTCTGCCAGGGCGCTTCCAGGTATTGCCAGATATTGGCGTTGAGCATGCGGTCGATTTCCTCAAAAAAGTTGATCGCGCCTTCAAATGATGCGTAGGGCCCACCCGTATCATAGGAGTGGAGCTGCTTCATGGGAATACCGTGCTTCTGAACGGCGTATTTTTCCTTGATACCGGCACAGAAAATGTCCGGCTTGTACATGGCGATCAGGGTTTCTGTTTCGTGCTGGCTGATGTCATCGATAATCAGGGACCCCTTTTCCATTTCAGGGATCATGCCCTCATACTCTTTAAACGGGAATCCCTTTTCTTCCAGCGCTTTCATCGCTTCTTCGGTTTTTCTGGGGTTGTACCGGGTTGCATCCGGTTCGATTTCCAGCTCTTCAATGTTTCTGGAGTCGGCATCAATTTTAATGTCCGGAATGACATGGCGTCCTTCATAGTCATCCCTGTGGGCAAACTCGTATCCGGCGGAAAGCACGGTCATGCCGATGTCCCGGAACAGTTCCTGGTAATGGTGGGCCCGGGAGCCGCCCACAAACATCATGGCGGTTTTGCCCTCGCACCGGGGTTTGATCTCCTTGATTTTGGCGTCAACCGGCGCCATTTCCTCGGCTATTACCGCTTCCACCCGGTCGATGAGTTCCTGGTCTTCAAAATACGCGGCGATTTTGCGCAGGCTGCTCGCGGTTGAATTTGGTCCCAGGAAACTGACTTTTATCCAGGGAATGCCGTATTTGGTCTCGAGCATGTCCGCCACGTAGTTAATGGATCTGTGGCACATGACCGCATTGAGGTCGGCGGTGTGGCAGTTGGCAAACTGATCCATGGTGGAGTTACCTGAAAATGTGGACACCAGGTCGATGCCGCATTTATTGAGCAGTTCTTCAATGACGAACCCGTCGCCGCCGATGTTGTATTCACCCAGCAGGTTGATTTTGAATTTCGCGTCCATGACCGAGTCATCCAGGCCCACGACATGGGTAAAAATAGCGTTGTTGGCAATGTGATGGCCGGCGGACTGACTTACGCCCTTATAGCCTTCACAGGAGAATCCAAAAATGTTGATGCCCAGCTTTTCCTTCATCTCCCGTGCCACGGCATGGATATCGTCGCCGATCAGCCCCACCGGACAGGTGGAGAAGATGGAGATGGACTTGGGTTTAAAAATGTCATAGGCTTCCTGGATGGCCGCTTTCAGTTTCTTTTCCCCGCCGAACACAATATCCTCGTCCTGCATGTCCGTGGAAAAGCAGTAGGGCATATAATTGTCGGATTCTTCCGTTGGGGGACGAGTCTGGTTGCGCCGGGTCAGCCAGGAGTAAAATCCGCAGCCGATGGGGCCGTGGGTTAAATTGATGATGTCCCGGGTCGGGCCCATAATAACGCCTTTGCAGCCGGCATAACAGCAGCCCCGCTGGGTGATGATGCCCGGGACGGTCCTGACATTGGCGCCGACTTTAACGCCCTCTTTGTCATCGCTTGAAACCGGCGTGATCTGCTTGCCGCGTTTCCGGGCCACTTTCGGCGGATACTTTGCCAGTATTTCTTTTTTTATCTCTTCCGGATTAACGGTGTCGGTTCGTTCGCCTGTCATATGTCTATACCCCTATCTTTGCTCTCATGTTGTTTTGCTTAAAATTCGTCCAGAACGGCATTGCCGTGTTCAGATGTCCTCACGGAGATGGCGTCTTCGGTGGGTTGGACCCAAATTTTCCCGTCTCCGGGCTTTCCGGTTTGGTTGGCGTCTATAATCGTGTCTACGGTTTTTTGGACCAGTTTGTCCGGCACGACCACAAACAGGGCCCGTTTGGGGCGTAGGCGGCTCCCCTCGCCCAACTGGGCAATGGCCTCTTCATGCCCCTCTTCCGCCCCTTTGAGAAGATCCATGCTCACCAGGCCTTTGCCCCGTCCCAGACACTCAAAGGCGGTCATGGAAGACACCCCCGCGTCAATCAGCGCCTTTTTGGTCGCATTGATCTTGTTCATGCGGACAACGGCCATGATCTCTTTCATGATGCCTCCTCCAGCGCTTCATCCAGGTCGATGTCTTTTTTGCCTGAACTGATGGTATACGACTCAATGACCGGAGAAATGAAAATCTTGCCGTCGCCAAAGGCGCCTTTCTCACCGGTCTTGGCGGTTTCTAAAATGGTTTTAAGAACAAAATCACGATCTTTTTCATCAATAATCGATATCAGCATCTCCTTGGGAATTTCGTCATAGGTGATTTCACCGATTTTGATCCCCCGCTGCTTGCCGCGTCCGGCCACACTCATCCGGGTAACCGCCGGATATCCGGATTCCATGAGGGCGGACATGACGGCGTTAACTTTTTCAGGGCGGACGATGGCTTTAATCATTACTTTCATTTAACTGTTCCTTATCATGCTTAGGTGTTTGGTTACGCCGCGATCCCGTATTCAATGAGCAGGGACTCCAGTTCTTCAATCTCAAGGGGGGTGGGGATGACAAACATCTCATTCTCATCCATTTTTCTGGCCAGGGCCCGGTATTCATCGGCCTGGGGGTGATCCGGTGCAAAATCGATAACCGTTTTTCTGTTGATTTCCGCCTGCTGAACCATGTTATGCCGGGGAACAAAGTGGATCATCTGGGTGCCCAGTCTCTTGGCCAACTGTTCGATCATTTCCAGTTCGTTATCGACCTGACGGGAGTTGCAGATCAGGCCGCCGAGACGCACGCCGCCGGACTGGGCAAATTTTACGATACCCTTGCAGATGTTGTTGGCCGCGTACATGGCCATCATCTCGCCGGAGACAACAATATAGATCTCCTGGGCCTTGCCTTCACGGATGGGCATGGCAAATCCGCCGCAGACCACGTCGCCCAGAACATCATAAAATACATAATCCAGGTTCTGCTCTTCGTCATAGGCGCCCAGCTGTTCCAGCAGGTTGATGGAGGTGATGATGCCTCGACCCGCGCAGCCCACACCGGGTTCGGGTCCGCCGGATTCCGTACACAGGACCCCACCGTATCCGGCTTTTCTGACATCTTCGAGCTCCACATCTTCACCCTCTTCTCTCAGGGTGTCCAGAACGGTTTTCTGGGCCAACCCGTCGAGCATGAGCCGTGTGGAGTCGGACTTGGGGTCACACCCCACGATCATGATTTTTTTGCCGGCCTCCACCAGTCCCGCTACCGTGTTCTGGGTTGTTGTGGATTTGCCGATGCCGCCTTTTCCGTAGATTGCTACTTTTCTCATGATTTTTTTAGCTCCTTAATTAAGCTTTAGTTGTGTTTTAGTTTGACAGGCTAAAAACCTGTCCGTTGTCGTAATGCCTATAATTGCAACGGGCGTTCCACAACGACGTTGGATGACCAACAAAAATGCTAACGTGCTTGAATTACATCTTGTTTTAAATAAAAAAAAATTATTATTCGTGTTGAGATGATGTGAGGAGGGATTTTATATTACATATTTGTGGTTTATTTCGATTCAAATATGTAATATACTTTTAGCGAATAGATTATTATTCAATAAACTTAATTTTGAGGACGTTAAAATTTTATTTTTATTTATTCTTAATAAGAAGGGGCGAGATGCCAGTCAACATAACCGGTTTAATCAACCCCACACAAAGACACCAAAAATGTAATTTTTTATTTTAAATCACTTTTTACCGACATAGACACGAAGCATCTCTTTCCATTTAGGCCTAAGATCAGAATTAAATATCCCACCGCACCGGATTTTAAGTCGTAATCAAGGCAAGCCAATGCAGATAGATTGTTTCTAATGTCTATTGATGTAGCGCTGAGGATGACTTAACCTGGGAGCGCGGGCGGAACGCCCGCGCTTCCGGAAATAGCAAAATAGGCAAATCACTTAAGACCCGGTCCGAAACCAAATATTGATACTTGATCATCGAGTGATATAATCAGGCCGATTCCCGACAACCGGCAACATGGCCGGCAATCACCGTCCTTGTCATATCGGCAAGCTTTTCAGGGGTCATATCCCTGAACCGGGAAAAAGGAATGGTATCCAGAACCTTTACCGTCATCTTCGTGTTTCCCTGAAAGGTCAACGAGTGTTTAGGCAACGCCTTATTGGTATTGCAAATGGCAATGGGCTGAATATCAACACCTGTTTTTTTGGCCAGGAGAAATGCGCCGGGTTTGAACCTGCCGATGCGGCCGTCTTTGGACCTTGTGCCTTCGGGGAAGAAAAAAATGGAGATATTTTTCCGTAAAAGCGCCTCACATTCGGCCATCATGGCCTTGATACTTTCCTTGTCACCACGCTTGAGTTTAATATCCCCATTGTTAAGCGCCATATTCCACCCAACGAACGGCAGCCGAAAAACGGAAATTTTGGACACCCAGCGGTAGGGAAAAAGCAGACGGTAAAGCACAAGGATGTCCAACTGGCTTTGATGATTGGATACAAACACATAGTTTTTCCGCATATCAAGCTTTTGCCGCCCCACAACGTTTACGGACCAAGGCGGCATAACCCAGATATAAACCGAAGCCCAGAACGCACTGAAAACATTTGACACAATCCGTCTCGGATCAAAAGGCGCGGTGCATATCCGCAACACACAGGCCACACAGAAAAAAACGGCGGATGTGATACAGATAAAAGCAATAAATACGGCTGAAAAAATCCGATTTATCACCTTTTTACTATAACTCATATGGGGTTAAACTCTCGTACCCGTCTTCCGTCACAAGAAGAGTCTGCTCAAACTGAGCGGACAGGGACCCGTCATTGGTTACAGCGGTCCACCGGTCCTCAAGCACATGGAGTTCTTTTTTGCCTAAATTGACCATGGGTTCAATCGTGAACACCATGCCGGGAACAAGGATCACGCCGGTACCGGGCCGTCCAAAGTGAAGAACCTGGGGCTGTTCATGGAAATCAAGACCAACACCATGCCCCACGAATTCCCTGACAACCGAACATCCCTGACCTTCGGCATATTTTTGAATGGCATGCCCAATATCCCCTAAAGTAGCCCCGGGCTTAATCTGTTCTATACCCAGCCGCAGGCTTTCAGCAGCCACGGCAACAATTTTCCGGGCATCGCGTCCGGGCGTTCCCACAAAAAAGGTTCTATTGGCGTCGGCATAGTAACCATTCAAAATCGGAGTAATATCTACATTAACAATATCTCCATCCTCAAGCACCCGCTCGCCGGGTATTCCGTGGCAGATAACATCATTAACGGAAACGCAGACACTTTTGGGAAACCCCCTGTAGTTGAGCGGTGCAGGTACGGCCCCGGCTTTTATGGTCTGTTCATGGACATAGGTGTTGATGTCATCGGTTTTCAAGCCGGGGCGAATCATACCCTCAACCCCTTCCATAATGGATAAAAGCAGTTCGCCGCATTTTCTGATACCGTCAACCTGTTCAGGCGTTTTCAAAATAATGTCATATTTATTTTTATACTTATCCTTTAACGAAATTTCAGTTTTTTTGTTCCTGCAGCAATTTTTGAATTTTTTCCCACTGCCGCACGGGCAGAGCTCATTGGGTCGAATGGCCGTTGATTTAATTTTCATAACGTTTTAACTTTCCAGCCAAGAAGCCCCCTTCCAAATCTTTGATTTGGTGGGGAATGAATCGGCCTATTGACTGATAATTGTTTGATTCCTGCATATCAGCGACACCTTCCGCAAATTGACTTGCTTATATTTTTTTATTGGATTTTTGATATAGTTTCCTTCGATATCTACAATATAGCAAGCAGATGCACCTGTGAAGCCCGATATGAAACCGACTTTTCCCTTGTACCGTACCGTATCCCACCGGTTGAAACCTTTCAGTGTAAATACGTTCTTATTATTCCGTTTTTGCGTCCGATTACGAGTTTTTCTTCCTTTTCTTGCTGTTGCTTCATGCAGGCTTCTTTTCCGTAATTGAACATGTTTTGTCTTTATTTGCCAGTCCAGAGGAATCGCCTGTTTGTTTGCAATGATAACAGCATCATTGATGTGGGATTTTTCAATCCCGGCTTTATTCCGGTAATGACTGGTGATATAGCCGAAAGTTGTTTGCAGCGGCGTTATTTTCAACAATTCATTTTGCAGGTACTGTTTCCCCTGCTGAACGTGAGCTGCTGAAATGTAGAAAGAACTTTTTTGTTTCGGAAGTTTCAGGCTGTCTTTATGGTGCTTTTCATGGCAACCTTCACATAGCGTCATCAGGTTCGATAACTTGTCCGTGCCGCCGTCGGCTCTCGGCTTTATATGATGGCATTGCAGCGTGGACGTTGCCCCGCAAGACCGACACTTGAAACCATCCCGAACTAGACACGCCTGTTTGAAATTCTTGTGATAAAAAAGCGCTCCATGCTGATATTGTTCACCTAAAATATCGGGGTTCTCCATTGCCTGAAAATCAAAATAAACGTCTTCCAAAACAATTTGGGAGATCGGCAATGGAATTTGTTTTACTACCCGGACAATTATGTCTTTCTTTGCCTTGATTGATGGCGGAATTCGGAAAACACTTTTTTTTATCTTGGCATATTTTTGATGAACGCCGTTGACTTTTTTCAGGCAAGCTCGACAGATCACTTTGGATGCCGGAGCATTTTTACCACATACCTTGCATGTCGGGATAGACTGTTTTCTATTGAGAAATCTGGGTTTTCGGTACCTTGTTTTTCGATGTCTTCTAAATCTTCGATATTGTCTCCGAGTATCCAGCTTTGACTTGATATCCGAACGTAAAACCACCTCTTGTTGAAACAATGATTGACCATGGGATGCGGCGGCAATACCGACATGGATACCTCCGTCATCAATGCCGACCGTCACAGGCTGTATATGTTCCGTGGCCTCATAAAGCAGTTGAACGGCAAACGGAGTTCTTTGAATTACTTTTGCCTTGCCCTGTTTGAGCAAAATCCTGGCATTTGCCGGATTTGTCGGCATCAGCCATTTGCCGGATTGTGATTTGACATACACTTTCATAAAAAAACCTTTCGGTTATACACACCCTCCGAAAAGGGGTAAGGTTCGCCTCGCCAATGTTCAGCAGGCTTCACAACGCGGTTGACCGCTCCTACCTCACAGAGCTTTTACAGTGCCGCGACAGAGCTTTGGACTGGCGAATACATCCAAAGGTGTCTACATCCTACCGAACGTAGTCCCAACAAATGGGACTCAGGCTAGTCAACCTGAGCTTTTACAGGCTCCTTCTGAATCTTTGATTCAGGAGGGGTAGTTGACTCGCTTTCGCACACCTCTCCCCAAAGGGAATGGGGGTATGCGTTAATAATTTGAAGTGTAACCAGATCCCCTATGCCGGCTTGGTCCGATGCAAAATGCACAATTTTGTTTGCATCGCTTCTGCCAAACATCTGTCTGGTATTTTTATTCTTCTTTATAAATCCGTCCCTGGGTTTAGGGCTGTCACCTTCCACCAGCACCGTAACTGTTTTGCCGACAAAGGCCTTGTTTTTCTTTTCTGTTATCTTCTCCTGAAAATCGAGAAGTTGGTTGAGCCTGTCCCGTTTGGTCTGTTCATCCAACTGGTTTGAAAATTTGGCAGCCGGTGTAAATGATCTTGCTGAATAAGAAAAGGCAAAGACCGCATCAAATTCTACGGTCTCAAGCAGATCCATGGTCTGCTGAAAATCAGATATCGTTTCTCCGGGAAACCCAACAATAAGATCCGTGGACAGGGCAATATCCGGGCAAGCCTGCCTCAAGGCTGAAATTCTTTTAAAATAGGTGTCACGGTCATATTTGCGATTCATCCGTTTCAATATCTCGTCTGAACCGGACTGAACCGGCAGATGAAGATGGTTGCACACTTTGTCAATATCCTTCATGGCCTGGATCAGATCATTTGATAAATCCTTGGGATGGGACGTGGCAAACCGGATACGTTCAATGCCGTCCACTTTGCTGACAAGATGAAGCAAATCAGCAAAAGAAACCTGTCCATTATTACCGGCATAGGAATTAACATTCTGGCCCAGCAGGGTAATCTCACGCACCCCGGAATCGGCCAGCCCTTCAATTTCTTCTACAATAGCAAATGGATTCCGGCTTCTTTCCTTGCCCCGGGTATAGGGGACCACACAATAGGTGCAAAAATTTTCACACCCCTGCATGATGGTTACAAAGCGTGACACCTGAATTTTTCCGGCCAATGCATCCTTTGGAAAGCCTTCAAAAATATTTTCACTGGGTTCCGTATCTACAATGCGGGTTTCACCGGCAGCCAGAGCTTTAATATGATTTTCAAAACGACCAAAGGCCTGGGTGCCTAAAACAAGGTCAAGATGCGGCAAGCGTGAAAACGCTTTTTCCTTTTCTTTTTGTGCCACACAGCCGGCCATGATGGTCAGCGGACGTTTTCCTTTGATCCTTGTACCTGCAAAGCGACCCAGAAAGCTATAGGCCTTTTCCTGGGCCTTATGGCGGATGGCGCAGGTATTACACAAAACCAGATCTGCCAGGTCCGGATCATAGGTCTGTTCATACCCTGCATTTTGCAAAAGGCCTGCCAGAATCTGGGAATCATACACATTCATCTGGCATCCAATGGTGTTTACATAGGCTTTTGGCTTATCTTGGCTCAAAATAAAAATCCTTTTTCAACGCTTGCGTGACCATATTTACTTCGTCCTGCCGGTCCGGGGGCATGGCAAGCCGAATATGGCCGGTTCCAGGCTCCAATGTTGTGACAACGGCTAAACCTTCATAGGCTTCAAAAATAAAACGGATAAATCCGATTTTTGTTTTATCCACCATATATTCTTTTATAAGAGATTGCATAATATTTTTTATAATATAATCCTTTATGAACCGGATACTATACCACCAAAAAACTTGGTTACTCAAGCGTTTTACCCAAATAAAATTGTCAGCCTCGATATCTTTATTCCCATACGGATTGACACGTCATCACCCAAGAAGGTATAAACCCGCCATTCCATGGAGATCAAATATACATATTCGACACCTGACAGGGAGGTTCTTCAAAGACTTCAAAAGGCCCTTGACTGCCATCCTGTTATTGCAAGACTGCTGGCGGATAGAGGGCTCACAACTGTTGATGAGGCCAAATTTTTTCTGAACCCGGATTATTCCAGACTGAGCAATCCCTTTGAATTAAAGGATATGGACAAGGCGGTAGCGCGAATTCATACGGCGGTAAGCAACAAAGAAAAAATTCTTATTTTTGGTGATTTTGATGCCGATGGAGTCACGGCTACGGCCATGCTTTACCAGTTTCTCTCCCTGGTGGAAGCGGATCTGTCCTGGTATGTGCCCCACAGGACAAAGGAGGGGTACAGCCTTCAATTGCCCCACATTGAAATGGCCGTATCCATGGATGTAGACCTGATCATCACTGTGGACTGCGGCATCAGCTCCCATGAGGCGGTCCAGGCGGCAGTCAGAGAAGACATTGACATCATCATCACCGACCACCATGAACCGGACGCCACCATCCCGAAAGCTGTTGCCGTAATCAATCCCAAGCAGACCGACTGCAACGCCTGTCTTGAATATCTGGCCGGTGTCGGCGTGGCCTTTTACTTGATTATGGGTTTGCGCAAAGCGTTCAGAGACAATGGAGTATGGGAACACTTCCCGGAACCCAAATTATCCGAATACCTGGACCTGTTCACCATCGGCACCATAGGAGATATGGTCCCCCTGGTGGAAGACAACCGGGTTCTTTGCGTGGCAGGCATGAAGCGCATCCGCATGGGTCTTCGTCCGGCACTTGTCTCCATGGCCCGTACATCAAGGGTTGACCTGGATAGACTTGATTCCGATGACATTTCATTTAAAATCGTGCCAAGGCTTAATGCTGCGGGCCGCATATCCCATGCAAGAATATGTGTCTCCCACCTGACCTGCCCTGCCCCGGCCCAGACCGAGACAACCGCAGTCCTTCTTGATGAACTGAACAGAAAACGCCAACTCATTGAAAAAGAGATTGTCGAGGATATTGAACGGCGTATTGCAAGCGATCCGTCCATACTTGAAAACCGGCTTATTGTTTTGTGGGACAGCAAATGGGAGGCGTCCGTGCTTGGCATTGCCGCATCAAGGCTTGCCCGAAAGCATGTCTGTCCGGTGGTACTGCTGAACTCAAAAGATGACATTGCAAAAGGGTCATGCCGGAGCATTAACCAGATTAATATTCACGAGATATTGTCTAACATCCGGGATCTGCTGGAAACTTTTGGAGGGCATGCCATGGCAGCCGGACTGTCGGTCAAGAAGGAAAACCTAACGGCCCTGAAACCGGCTCTGACAGAGATCCTGGCGTCAGTCTGCACGGAAAAAGATTTTAAACCTGTCCGGAAAATTGATGCCGTGATTGAGATTGCGGATATTACCCCGGAACTTGTCCGCCAGATTGATCTGCTTCGTCCCTTTGGCACCGGTAATCCGGAACCGGTCTTTCTTATGGAAAACATGTGGGTAACATCTTCCATCATCATTGGCGGCTGTCATCGAAAAATGACCCTTAGGGATCAAAGCGGGGAACATGAGGTGGAGGCATTGCACTTCAACCTGACTGACACGACCAACCTGCCCGAATTTTTCCCTAAATTGATGGTAAAGCTTAGGTTGGACAGATTTAAGCAGAATCACGTTCAGGTTATTGTTCAGGATATGTGATTAAATCCATAGGGAACAAAAAATCGTTATTGACATTACCCAACAACTTATAATTTTTAGTCATATATACTGACAAAAAAACTGAATAGGAACTATGGATATTATTTTACATACCTGGTACGGCGGTTTAATTTTGATGCTCGTCTGTTCGTACGTCATAGCAAAAGCCTGTGATGTTTTTGAGGCTGCAACGGACTGTCTTGGAAGCAATCTGAACGACGGTGTAAAGGGGGCTACTTTAAATGCAATAGGCTCCTCCATGCCGGAATTGTTGACCACCGTATTTTTTCTTATTTTGGCGGCACAAGAAAATTTGGGCCGGGATTTTGCGGCGGGTATAGGCGGGAACACCGGTTCTGCAATCTTCAATAGTATAATTATTCCCATGCTCGTAATTTGGGTTGTTTTAGCTATGGGCATCACCGGAGTTAAGGTATCAAAAAAAGTCATATTAAGAGACGGGCTTTTTCTTATTGGTGCCGAAATAATGATTTTATTTTTATTATCAAGTCGTTACATAACACATTGGCATGGATGGATTTTTACCGGTTTCTATATCATTTACTTAGCGTATACGCTGTTATCTATGAAAAACGGTAGTAATGAAGAGCAGGACTATAATGGTGATGAGCATGACGCCTGGTTCAAAAAATATCAATTCAAATCCCAAGAAGGGACAACGAGCAGAAGCTGGATATTATTAATATCTTCTACACTGGTGATGGCAACCGCATGCGCAGGGATAGTTGAAGGATGTAAAGGCATTGCAGAAGCACTGAAAATACATCCACTGTTCATTGCATTGATCCTCGTTGCGGCGGTAAGCAGCGTTCCGGATACAATTATTTCCATTAAAGATGCTAAAAAAGAGAATTATGATGATGCGTTGTCAAATGTATTGGGATCAAATATATTTGATATCACCATCAGCATGGGGCTTCCTCTTGCGCTTTTTCTTTTGTTTACGGGCCAAAAAATTGACTTCATTGACGTGGGCCCCACTTTTATTGATGTCCAAGTCATGCTCCTGCTCATTACCATTGTAACAATAGGTATCTATTACTTCAGTGAAGAAATGCGCATGCCGCATGTCTATGTATTAGGTGTCCTTTATGCTGTTTTTATTCTTTATGCGATTGGTGCCGCAGATTATTTAAATGGCGGCAATTCGTTCTTGGCAAAACCATCCGGTGCATTTATCGAATTTTTGCGCCAACCCGGAGGCATTAGCGAATTTTTACAAAATACTGCAAATGGTTTGACCGGCAGTTGGTGATAAACAATACAATCACTCGATAATCGAGAATCAGGTATCCTTGAGCTTATTGGCCAAATCATTATCAATCACATAAATGCAAATCTCATTGGCGCCCTGCTGTGAGTACTCAAATTTATTAACCAAATTTTGAATAAGAAATTTCACATCGCGTTTAATGCGTTTATCATGGGCTTTAAAATCTTCAGTATCAAAATCCTTTATGGCCCGCCTGAAATTTGCATTGTCAATAAAAGGCTCCAACACCCGTTTTTTTAAGCTGTACACATACCGTTCATGAAGTTTTTTAAACAGCCGGGTCTGGGTAATGTCCTTTCCTTCGATCATGATCTCGTGGGAAAGTGTAAACCCTGTATATTCCTTTAATACATCCAGGCGCATTTCCTGGCGCCGTTTTGCATCGGCATTTTCAGACAGAAGCCTGATTTCAATGGTTTCAAGAAATGTTTCGGTAACGTAGATCTCTTCTTTTGTAAAAATACAGTTTACAACAGCGCCGATCTCATTGGTCACAGCGGAAATATAATTTTTTATATCCTTTGCGATTTGCTCTTCGTTGTAATAATAAAGACACTCTTTGACCTGCTGGAGAATACAATAGTCATACATCCTTAAAAGTGAAGACAAAAACCCCTGGGGAATCATCCGGCGTATGGAATCTTCGAGTTTATTAAAAAAGGAACATAAATCGAGCATGTTGATGAGCCTGCCTTCCTTAACAAATTTCGAATAAAACCGATCAAAAATTTTAATGGAATCCCGACCGGACAGGCCCTGTTTCCCATATTCTTCAGACTCAACAATAATTTTTTTCATCGTCTTTTTGTCAAGCGCCTTTTTGTCCTCGTCATTCAGCCATTTAGGAATACTTCCTCTAAAAATCTCCATAAGCAGCAAGATAAGACTCTCATCGCAGAAGTTCAGGTATTTTTTCGGATCTTTTATCCATTGCTCTAGGGCAAGGGATTTTTTTCCGATTCTGGTGCAGATAATAACTCTTGCAAAATTTTCAAGCACCATGGGCAGAAAGCTGCTTTCAATATGGCGGCCAAAAATGGTCAGGTAGATTTTAACTTCGGTGGTCACATCAAGAACGTATGGGATATCTATATACTGGATACGGTCTTTAAAAGAGGGGAAATCCTTAATATTTTCTTTATCTTCGGGATTCATGAGGGCAAAAAACAACGCCTCCACATGTTCCTCTACATTCTCTACCTTGTGAATCGCCTCTGAAATAATATTGTGAAGCTCAACCATGCGCTCGACATTGTGCGACTTAATATCCATAAGTGCATAGATGCCGTTATGAATTTTTGCATAGGAGGAATAAATATAATTAATAACGTTGGAATCCCGAAAAAGCGCATTAATTCGGCTCTGAAGCATATGGTTAAGTATAACGTTTCGCCGCAACGGCCTGTCCCCGGGGTTGAACACAGAGATCCCGTTGCCAAGGCGTCGGTTGAAATAATAGGGTCTGGCATATAGCATCTCAAATACCTTGGCAGGCTTGCCCAAGCGTTCCAAAAGACTCTGGTAAATGGAGGCGCACACGGTGCAAACCTCATCTTTAAATACCCATTCATACTGTTTTTCCGTGAACAGCTTCCATTTAAACTCATCGTTTTTGATCAATTCGTCCAAAACAGCGCGTCTCTGGTCTTTGGGTATCACCAGAAAGGGGTTGTCATGGCACAGGCAGGGGATCTCAATACATTCGGACTCCGGACATTCCAATTCGACTCTTTTTTGTTTTGAATCCGGCTTTATTTCCGTTGATTCACTGTCAATATACTGGATCAGTTTTTCAAAAGAAGAAAGACTCATCAAAGACGCTTCAGGAGCTTTAAGCGTTTTGACATCCAGGCGCCATACCACTTCGTAGCGCAACCCCTCTTCAGTATTGGCATACTGCTCAAATTTTTCCAGAAGATTATTTAAAAAAGTGGATTTTCCGCATCCGTGGGGACCGTAAAATACGTAGATCCGGTTCTGTTGGTTACCGTGGCGCAGAGAATCCATCTGTTTCACAAACCGGTTGGCAAACAGCATATCCGGAAAATACGGTGTATCGGAACCTTCCATGAAAAGCGTACCGGTATCATATTTGGTAATGGCAGAACTATCTATATCATTTTCGATTTCAGTTACATGAAGTTTAATCATGTCATGAAATGCCTGAAAAATATTTCTTAAAATCCGGGAAGGATTGGCATTAAGAAGCTGTAAAAATTCCTGGAAAGATACCGGTTTATGCCGCTGGTAATCCTGGATGTTCCGGTTTAAAAAATCCAGGGCCTGGGTTACGGATTCAACGGCATCAGAATCCACAGAACTGGTATTGGTATCCATGGTCATGCCACCTCCCGTCTGTTTAACTTCCGTTTATCCATTATATAACATACCCTTTGCCACTTAATTGTTTCACGTTTGACCGGTTTTGCCTTTGTTCCAGCACCTCCTGCAGATGGATCCAGGAAATGAACAGGAGGAGCCGGTTTCTGTTCTTTTCCAGCAGGAATACTGGTTTCAAGATACACAGGTCCTCCCCATAAGAATTCAATACCGATCATGGTATTTTCAATAAAATCTGCTTTAAGGGGCTTGTTTTCAAATTCATGGACAAGGTAAAGTATACCGCCCTGGGTTTTTTCCTCATCCACATATATCATTGGTGGGTGATACAGGGTGTCGATAACCATATTTTTATAATCCTCGGCTTTCTTGGATTTAATATAGTACTGCCAGGTCATGCGTTCCCTGTTGAATCGCTTGCCTGTGACAAACAGCTTGTAATGGTCTATAAATTCCTGGTCCACAAACGTGTTGATAAAGGTGAAATCATTCATATTCTCCCTGACTTTAAAGATATAATCATGGCCATTTTTCTCTCCTTTATCAAAACGTTGCCTGTTTCTCTCATCTTTCAGACGGAAATACTCAAGCGAGTAGCATCCCCTGTTCTGCATATCTTCAATATGTTCAAACAGGCGCAGCCCTAAAGCATAGGGATTGAGGCCTATCTTGGGTAGTGAGGTTACCGTGGCATTTACCTTTGCGTAATCTATTTCATGGCCGCGGATACGTTCATCCTTCATGAACAAGTATTCGTGCCAGTAACTGGCCCAGCCTTCATTCATGATCTTTGTACGGATCTGGGGCTGAAAATACAATGAGGTGTCGCGCACGATCTGGATCACGGATTTCATCCACTGATTTTCCTCGGCCCGTAAAAACGGCGAATGCCTGACAATATATTCCATGATGTCCAGCTCAGGCTTTTCTTTGTTCTTTTTCTCTTTTTTATACATCTGCTCAAATTCCGGGTACCGGGAATGAACCGGTTCAAAAAATTCGGCAATGTTATTTTTACACTGATTGAACCTTTCAATTTCTTTTAAGTACGTATTGTGGGACACCTGTTTTATTTTCTGCAAAAAAATATCAAAATAGTAATCCTGTTTGGATAACCTGACCACAGGCTGATTCCGGGTCCTCAACATACTGTCCAGCGCCTTATGATAGCCCACCAGATTGTCTATCCCCCTGGCAAACTCAATTATATAGTCCACCCATCGCCTGCCCTTTTCGCTTCGAAGCTGGGCGATCAAACGCTTATCTGCCAGAGCCTGACCGGTAAGGTCAATGTCCCAGGTATTTACATAAAACAAATTGTTCTGAAAAAAATCAATATGGGCCAACACATGATAAAAAATCATAACATTGAGCCAATCCGGGTTATTATCATTATAGTAAGAAATGGCCGGCCGGGTGTTGATAACAGTTTCAAAAGGATTGGAAGGATAGGCTTCATACATGCCCTTGCCTGACAACACCCTGACATCATGAACCCAGTAGTCATAGAGGGTGGGAATCATCAGCTTGGGGGACAGTTCGATCATGTCCCGGTTGGTGACGATATATTCAAGGGTTTCATCATCAAACTTCAGGCCTTCATCCCTGGCTCTGACCTTGCACTCTTCCATAATTTTTTTTACATGCTGGCTCACAAGTTCCATTGGGCCCTGCCTTTCTTTTCTTTTTTATCAAGAAATCAGATTTTTAATCCCCTGAATAATTCTGGTATCATCGACATCTTCATGCATGACATCCAGCTTGATATGGTCCTTATATTTTTCAAGTAGTCCGGATTTTCTCAGGTATTTTTCAACTTCGGTCTGCCCTTTTCCCACATAGGAATGCTCTACAATGGAGATGCCTATGCGGGCGGCATAGCGCACCATTTTTTCTATTTCTTTTAGGGTGTTGACGCCATCCCTGTCCCAGTCATCGCCATCGGTTCCATGAAAAACATAGATATTGTAATCTCTATCCAGGCTCTCCCGCTCCACGATTTGATTCACCAGCTCAAAAGCGGTATACACCTTGGTTCCCCCGGCCACCTTATATGAATAATATTTATAAAAA
Organism: uncultured Desulfobacter sp.; assembly: GCF_963666695.1. Classification (GTDB taxonomy): domain Bacteria; phylum Desulfobacterota; class Desulfobacteria; order Desulfobacterales; family Desulfobacteraceae; genus Desulfobacter. The sequence goes on along the minus strand of NZ_OY762948.1, from coordinate 39,941 downwards.
TCCTCAACTTCTTTTGCCTGGGTGTCATGGAGAATAAAACGGGTGTCCACCTGTTTTTCATATTGATACAACAACCACGAATAGAGCATCACATGCTGGGAAACCACCGCCTCGGTCACCTTACCACCCATGGAACCGGAATAATCTCTTAGAAAAAAAACCAAGGCCTGGGATTCATACTCTTTCTCCCTGGACAGAATCCTGTAGACAAGATCCAGGGGGGATACAATAAACCGGCCCGGGTCTATGTCGCTGACATCCGGAATGGTACCAAGGGCAATATTGGTCTGGACAATCTGTTTTAACGTTGCTTTTTTATCCAGGATCTGGCCCATTCCCCGGTTTTTATCCGTCAAATCATAGGTATAGCGTGATAAGACCCGCCGTTTGCCCTTGTCCTGGAGGTTGGGGAGCTGGAAGTCCTGGGAAAGTACCTTGCCCAGTTCGTAGGCACTGGACTCGAACTCATGTTCGGTCCCCTGGCCTTCGCCCTCTCCTTCTCCGGCACCCTGTCCTGCCCCCTCACCCTCTCCCCCCTCCGGGCGCACCGGTTGTTCGCCGATGATATCACCCTCTTCTCCCTCTCCGGTACCGCTGGAAGGTTCTGCCTCTCCGGTTTCCGGATCAAAGGAAGGTTCCTCGTGGACAAACTTCTCCTCCACGGTGGTGGGAACCACAATAATTTTTTCCTTTCCCCCGGCACCTGGTTTGACAATACGGCCTATACGGATTTTACGCTTGAATCCATCCTCTTCCCGCTGGCGGTCCCGTTCCAATAATTCATCAAGGGTTATCATATGCTTCCCCTTTGTTTTTTATACAGTGTGAGCGTTACCAAGTATCTAACCGAAACCCCGTGTTTGGACGAAACGTTGCCCAGATGCAAGGCGCAGATGGGTGACTTGTCGTTCAAACACTACTTGTCATCTTCCTGGCTGCAGAAGTACTCTATGGTCTTTTGAGCACACGTCGGGCAGTACCCAAGCTTCTTATCCATGGTGTAAATCATTCTCTCATACAGTTTTTGATTTTCTTCGTTGGTCCGGTTGGCCAGCGCTCCAATTAAAGAGCCGGCGCCGGCGATATCAGATTTAAGCCGAACATCGGTGATGGCTTTAACCAGCTCCAGGTTGTCCATGAAATCATAATTGGCATCCACAGACAGTTTCTGGCCATATATCTTTCTAATGGAATTTCTAAAGGAAGCCCGCTGTTCTTCGGTTTTAAGACCCAGGCGTTCCTCAACGTTTTTAATATAGCGCTCATCAATTTTAAGGGCCCGAAGCTCACCGGTCTGGGGATCCTTGTACTTCCACATCATATCAGGCCCTAAATGCTCGGCATCCACACCAATGATCATATTTACATAGTTGAGTACATCTTTTTTGATGGCCAGCGGTTCGTCCATATATGCGTTAAACATCTCTGTCATGATGCGTTCCCGGTAAAGGCCCCTGGCAATTTTTATATCCTCCATGAACTTGGACCGGTCGGCAGGTTCATGGACATAATCAAGTACCACCCGTTCCAGGGCGTTAAAAATATCTAAGGCAAACATGCACTTACCGTCATTGGTTTCAGAAGATTCCAGCAAAAGCTGCACGGCACGGCCAAGGTTTCTCTGCCCCAGGCCTTTCTGGCCGAAGCGTTTGGTTATATCCGTATCCCGGTTAAGCTGATCAATAAGTTCGGCCAGGGTTTTAAGGCTTTTTTCACCGGCCACTTCCCCTGCGGCAAGCTTCATGGTTTCAACCGGGGTGAGTTTGTCGGACCGGGGTAACCGGGTCAGCACCACGGCAACGGATGCCGCATGATTCAAATTTGGATCCTGGTGAAGTACTTCATGCTCAAGGGAACGCTTGACATCAGTACCGATGGCATATTCGGTCAACATTTTCTGGAGTTTATAATCCGTATTATGGGCCACATAGCAAATCCGGCACCGGTCAACAATGGGCGCTTCTTCACGTTCCATTAAAAAGGAATTAAACTCGGAGTTATTTGAGGTGGCGATGATCAGGGTGTCAATGGGCCATTTAAAACCATCCATTTCAATCACACGGTTCTGGATGACACCAAGATACACCTGCACCAAATCCTTTTTGTTTTTGTAAATTTCGTCGGCAAAATGGATGCCGCCGCCGGCCACCCGGGCCAAAGCCCCCCGACGCAGGTCAAACCGATAAGGGTTGTTGGAATCCGGAATATGCAGCAGGCGCTGGATGGACTCTTCACCCATAAGATCCACGGCCGAAGAGGTGATCTTATCTTTGGCCGGATATTTGCCGGTAATCGTACCAAGACTTTCTATCAACGGTACCGGGGCAATTTCGATAAATTCCATCATTTGGTCAGGGTTATCATCACAATATTCCCGAATCTGATTCCATATGTAGGCCGAACAAGCACCTAAAGGACGATATCGTTCATAAAGGCTTTCGATCTCCTTGTCCTTGAAGTTAAATGATTTGGAAAGATAACTCATGGAGGCATCTTTATTCCCTCTAAAGCTCATAGCAAGAATCATGGGATCTTCATAGGTCTGGGATTCAATGACATTGATCTTTCCATATCCGCCCAATCGGTCAAGATTCTTGAATCGAAACGTATATTTCATATTATTTGGGACAGATAAAAACTCCCGGTACCGGTCACACAAGTATTCAACGAAAAAAGTTTTTCCATTTCCCGGTTCGCCCACCAGGACAAAAGCCATTTCCCTGGAAGACCCACCCTCGGAGGCATCCTTGACAAAAGAGACAAAGGCATTGATTTCGTCATACATGCCCACCAGATGCCTCTTGCCTTGGCTGAACAGGTCAAACTGGTAGGTGGTCTTTCCCTTGACCGTGACCTTACGGATACCGGCGTCCAGAATCATGCGGGAAACCCCCTGGAATGCATCCTCAAATCTTCGGGTCCCCTTTTTAACGGCTTCGACGTGATGGTTAAAGCTCTTAGGATCTGTTGTAGTGGCCATTTTACCCTCCATGGGCAGCAAAGGCGGCAAGTGCTGCCAAGTCTTTGATTTGAATATAATTAAATTCTTCTTTTCCGGGTTGATTGGTTAAAAGCGCGTTGGGGTTCCGGAAAATGACAATATAATGCAAGCGTTTTTATCAAGACTGAAAATTTGCGCTTCATAATAATTTAAAACAGAACTAACTTAGAAATATATCAAGCGAAAAAAAAGGTGTCAAATATTATCGTACCCATATCGCCTTTGTTATAAACGCTTTTGGTCTCCCTGATTTTATGATAACAATAAAAAAAAATTGCAATTAACTTTCGCAAATGAGGGAAATAATGACCCGTTCAAAGCTGTTGACCATTGAGGCTCTCAAAGATGAGCTGGATCTGGGCAAGGCCACCTTAAAGTTCATTTTACATCGATTCGGCCTTTGGCTTGCCCCACAAGTTGTCGACGACGAAACATGTTACACTGAACAGGCGGTTACCACCCTTTTAAAAATCAAAAAATTTCTGGATGCAGGTATGCTGCCCGAGCAGGTTGAGGCTTTTCTTGCACAGGAAGCAGAAATACTTAAAGCCACGGCAAGCGTACAACATTCTGCCGGCAATCAAGGGACAATTCCCGTGGGTATGGAATCTGTATCTATATTAAAAGATATGTTCCAGGTCTTTATAGAAAAACAAGACCGTATTGCCTTAGCCCAGGAAGCACTTGCCCGGGTGGAAGAAAAAAAAGCCGACGCAATGGAAAAACGGGCTGCCGCTGAAGAGAAAAAAGCCGATGCAATGACAAACATCGCCCTGGCAATGCAAGAAATGAACCAGCGGCACAGCGCTGCGCCCCAGGCCATGGAAATTGCCGGACGTGCTGTGGAAACCCTGGCGCTTGAAGAATCAGTCGAGATTGACGAAAGCTCTTTGGATACCAATTTTGATGAAAATGAAAATTTGTTTGAAGACCCTGTACCCATGGATGATCAATTCAAAGATCAGGGCCACGAGGATATGGGCGATTTAGGTTCTTCCAACATGGATGACCTGTCTTTGCTGGTCAATGAAACAGCCCTGACACCTGAAGATATTGATGACCTTTCCTCATTGATTGACTCTGTATCAGATCCGGACAGCGACCTTGGCGACCTTGAAAGCCTGCCGGAAGAAACGCAGTCAGCCCCTGAGATAAACAATCTGTCAGATGATATGGATGATTTGTCCAAGCTGATTGATTCGGATCAATCTTCGTCCAGTCCCCCTGATATTGAAGATGTCAATGAAGACGATCTTGATGATCTGTTCAGCTTTGTGGACATGGATACCGATGTCCCAAATGATCTACATGAAGATCTGGATGATTTGGATGATCTGTCCAAGCTTATTGCGCCTGTAAATGATGAACGTAACGGCGATTTAGATGACCTATCCGCCCTGATTGAAGAAGCGGCACAGCCCCGGGAACTTATGGATGATCTGTCCCTGCTTGTGGATGGCACCGGAGAAAAGTCGGGACAAGTTCCGCCTGGGGAGGACAGTCAAGTGAAGGAAACGCCATCAATAAAACCGGATATTTCGCCGGGTCAGGATATGAAAAAATACAAGGCCGCCGTCATGAAAATCATTATTGAATTAAAGGAACAAGGACTATCAGCTCAGCAGACAACGGATCGCCTCAACCGCGACGGTGTCGCCACCTTGTCCGGGAAACCCGCCTGGGGATTAAAAGCTATAGAAAAAATTTACGGCTTTATTGATTCTGCAAATTAAAAAATTTATTTTGCCCCTGCTGCGTCGGCGAAACGCGTGTCCACAAATTCATCCAGATCAATAAGGGAGGTCATAATATTCATTTTATCCATCATATATTTCTGAATTATATCAAGATCTTCTTTTTGGGGATAAAGTTCGCCTGTCAGAATCCGGTCAGGCGGTTCTGTAAGCACCCGTCGGATAATATCCTTATCTTGGGAGAAAAAGTCAGCACCAATGATTGAAGCCGGCTCAGGCTGGGCATCAATAGCAAGCCCGGACCGGACAAAACTTGTACAAATCTCCTGAACAGCTTCGGGATTCTTTTCAATAACCTCGGTACGCATGACAAAAACGCAACACGGATGCTTGGGCCATAGATTTTTGGACAGTTCAAATTCTTCACCATGCCCGGCGGCTATAACCTGGGAGCCAAATGGTTCGGCTACGATAAACCCGCCGATTTCGCCGTCTTCGTCATACTCAAGGGCTTCGGGCATCTGGAAAGGTGCAACAACCTCAAGGGTGACATCAATTCCCTTTTCTGTGGCACGTCCGGGTTTTAACCCTTTCTCGGATAACAGCTTGTGAAACAGCATATTGTGAATGGAGAGCTGATATGGAATCAATACGGTCTTACCCGCGAAATCTTCAACCGAATTGATGTTGGCTCTTGTATTTTTAACTAAAACACTGCCGGATTTATGGGCTAACAACAGCAGTTTGAGATCAACACCGGATTTGAAAAGATCCATGGCTGTTGGAGCCAAAACCAGTGCACCGTCCAAAGATTTTACGGAAAGCGCATCAGCAACTTCATTCCACCCATTTTTAACCACAGGTTCCAGGGTGCAGTGTTGAAAAGTTTCCATACCTTGTTGTAATTTTCGATCTGTTACACCGAGAATGAAATGATCAGTGATTTTAAGATATCCGATCTTGATCGCGGGTTTTTCCGCCATTTCAGGCACCTCCGGGAATGATTAGTATATAAAAATAATGCTGAATCTCTTCAACTGATTATGCGTAAGTTTAATTTAAAGTCAATAAAAACATGAATGTCCGGTTAATTCAGCCTCTTTTTTTTGCTCGACAGCCTGTCGAATAATCAAGCCTGCAAAAATCAGATCCTGGGGAGAAGTAAGTTTAATATTAAACCGTCCGCCTTCCACCATCGCCACCGGTATTTTCGCATGTTCGCAGACCGAAGCTTCGTCCGTGCCCAAAAAGTCGGTATTCCGGGCATGGGAAGCAGCCTTGATAATCAGGTCCAGACGAAAGACCTGGGGCGTCTGGGCCCGGAACAATCCATCCCGGTCAAGGGTGCAGATTATTTTGCCGTTTTTATCAGCTCTTTTTACTGTATCACAGATACCAAGAACCGGGATGCAGGCACCGTGTTTTAAAGCACCTTCAAGGCACCTATCAACCAGATTCTCACCCACAAAGGGCCGGACCCCGTCATGAATCAGCACAAATGTTGTTTCTGGTTGGGCACAAATTTTTAACGCTTTATCAAGTCCGTTGCCCACGGAATCCTGACGGGTAACACCGCCTTTGATAATATGCAAAGGTGTGGAAAATGAAAATCGGTGCAAAAGGTCATTTCGGATAAAATCCAGATCCTGTTCCGGAGCCACCAGAATAATTTCATCCACCCGGCAGTGCGTGTCAAAGGCGGCAAGCGTGCGGACAATTACCGGAATACCTTCCAGATCAATGAACTGTTTTTTAACCGTAGACTGCATACGCAGGCCTTTTCCGCCCGCCACAACAACGGCAATATTTTTAAACATTTCTTTATTTTTTGCGTCAGACATGAATTTTAAATCAAATAACTTAATTCGCTGGGCAAGGGAATGCCCTTGCCCATGTGATCTTCACCGTAATTTACACTGGAAAGGATTTTCAAATCATTCAATGCCCTGGAATCGCCCGTAAAAACGACCGTTTCAATCTCCTCTTTTTTAATTTTGCCCCCGGCCCACTGGATATCAAGGACCGAAGAGGCATCAAACTGATCTTTTCCCACATAAAGCGTGACTTCTCCACCATAATGCTGAACGATTTTTGCTACCAAAAGGCTTGGCCGGCTGTGAAAGCCCCTGTCTTTGGGAATACCCACTTCAATTGTGTCCGATTCCATATTCATGTTTAAAACCTTTGTGGCCACAGCTTTGCCGGAGGATAAAAAACGACCTGCATAATATAAACAATAATTCATGGCACGATCCAAAACAGTATCCGGATCAATGAGATCTGAAAGAGACAGGCTGATATTTTTATAAACATGTTTAAAACCGGTATCATACAAATGCCGTTCATAAAAATGAAGCAAACGCCCTAAAACCTGCAAAATATGAAATACGATGGAAAAATGACTGCGCAACTGGCTTAAAAGTTCAACATCAGGGGACTGCAACGTGGTGACCACATAAGAATCAAAGGAAGACTGGATATTATGCACCCGCATCTCATAACTTCGAATTGTTACCTCATTGATAACATCAGGCACAAGCTTGTAAATCGTCTCAAGATCATACCGTTCGTAAAAGGTAAACTGTTCAAAATCCCGGATCAGCTCAAGAAACTGACTGGCAATGCGTGTCAGATTCTTTTTCTGACTGCTTTTGGGCATGGCGTTGTCAATATTATGTTCCAGTTGGCTGGCCGTGGCAATGCCGGGAAAATAGTCCAGATCATAGCCGGATTCCGGAATGGTGATACCCAAACGCTGTGCCTCCCTCAGGGCAACCGGTGCTGCCTGATGAATGGCATTCTGGAGAAATTTAAGCATATCCAGTGCTTCCTGTTTAAAGGCACTGTGGTTTTGATCCCCGAAATCATAAAAGTCGAACCGGTCCAGGGTGTGACGCTGGGAATAACAGGCCAGGGAAAGATGTCGAACTGCTGCTGATATTGCACGGTAAAACACCCAGTCTTTGTTTTTTTTTGCACCGTGAAAGTCGAGAAAATCCTCCATGATGTGGGAGGTGATTATCAATTTTGAGCACAATTTCTTGGTAAAAAGATAACTGTCGTCATTCAATCCAATAAGGAATAGAACGCATTGAAGATACTCATATGAAAAAATATTTGCTTTTTCTTTAAAAGATATGTCACAGGTGTCATTCATAGATATACTCAGTATTTAAAATTTCGGTCTGACCGGCCCGTAAGCCGAATTCTGTTACCTTTTTGCAGTTACCCGCAAAAAAATCAACGGTCATTCATCTAGGGTGCATGTTGCCATACACCTCAAGCAACCTACCCGGAGACTTGGACGGGCAGCCCTCAAGCGTCTCTCTATTTGGTCTTGCACCGGACGGGGTTTACCAAGCTTTCCCGGTCACCCGGGAAACTGGTGCGCTCTTACCGCACCGTTTCACCCTTACCCAGCCACTCATTCAATGGAACAACTATTAGCACTAAAAACACCTGTTCCACTCAATGAGTAGCTGGGCGGTCTACTCTCTGTTGCACTTTCCTTCACGTCACCGTGACTCCACGTTATGGAGCGTCCTGCCCTGCGGTGTTCGGACTTTCCTCCCGGCGTTAATTCGCCCGGCGACCGTTTGTTCCAGTCAGACCGAAATTAAAATTTTTTCTCTTAAACAGGCTGTTACAGAATGTTAATTTTTGTTCAAGCTCAAGGCGTATGAAATTTTTAACCGCAGGAATATATAACATATTTTGAGGATTAAAAATTCCATACAACGTAGAGATTGGGCAAAAAGTGGCGTTCTGTAACAGCCTGTCAACCCCAAATGTTAGCTTTTCTCATAATAGAGAATTCGGCTGCACTGGGGGCAGAATATCAACTGGTTTCCGCGCTGAACTTCAATATACAGCTGGGGCGGAATATTCATAAAACACCCTAAACAGACCTGATCCTGTACCGCGGCAACGGCAGATCCCTCATTCATTTTGGAAATGCGTTTAAACCGATCTAAAAGTTTAGGGTCCAGACTTGCACCGATTTCTTCCTGGCTTTCAAGATATTCCCCAAGAAGCTTGCGGTCTTTAGTAGTTTGGTCTTCAATCTGGTTCTGTTCCGCCTTGACCTGTTCTTCAAGCTGCTGATATTCTTTTGTACTTTCATCCACAATAGCCTGGGACTTTTCCCGCTCTTCCATGATCTGTAACAGTTCTGTCTCTAAAGCATCTTTCCTTTTTTTGTTATCATCCACCTCCCGGAGCAATACCTGATACTCTTTATTTGTGGTTACATTGCGAAGGGTTTCGTTGCTTTTGACGATACGGGCATCAACAATTTTAATTTCATTTTCACTGTCAAGACAATTTTTTTCAAGCCTTTCAAGTTCTTCTATATTTTCCTTGAGTGCTGCTGCAAACTGTTTGAGCCTGGATGCCAGCTTGGTTTTCTTTTTTTCAACCTCGCACAGTACATCCCTAAGACGGACTATTTGGGTTTCAGCCTCCTGAAGTTTTACAAGGGTGGCTATCTCTGGTTTTGACATAAGGTGTTACATCCTCATATGGTTAAAAATGGATCTTGTTCCTGATCATATGTATTAATTACAATTTCATATTTTTCGGCATCAAACATCTGACCAAGACGTTTTTTCAAAAGCTCAACAGCAATGGATTCGGAAGAAAAGTGGCCGACATCGACAGCGGATTTACCATAGGCTTCTATATCCCGTGCCTCGTGGTATTTCAAATCTCCAGTAATATATACATCCATTCCTGAATTTAAAAATTGAGTTGTCAAAGAGCCGCCGGAACCCGAGCACAAAGCTGCTGTTGATACCATATTACCGGGATTACCAACAACTCTTACCCGGGGAATTCCCAAGTTTTTTTTAATCCGGCAAGCCAGTTGTTCAAGTGTCATGGTTCCACCAAGCCGGCCGATGCGCCCAAGCCCTTGAATCTGCCCGGTGGATTCATTTTGCATTGCATCGGCAAGAAAAACATTGGTACAAAAAACCCCAAGCTTTTGGGCCAGATAATCGTTCAAACCATCTTGGGCTTTATCCAAATTTGTATGGGCGCTAACGATAGCAATACGGGCTCTGGCACTGGTCAAAATGGCCGTGCCGGGCATCTTGCTGAAATCAATTTTCTTTGCAGGTGACATAATCAAAGGATGATGGGTAATCAGCATGTCACATCCCAACTTTTCCGCTTCAAACATTGCGTTGTCTGTAACATCCAGGGCAATTAAAATCTTCGACACCTGCCAACCGGGATCTCCGGCCTGAAGCCCTGAATTATCCCAGGATTCAGCCAGGGAGAAAGGCGCAATTTCATCTACAATATCAATAATCTGTCTTACCGTGGGCATGCTTTCAATAACTCTCAAAATAAAAAAGCGTGGAGTACACTCCACGCTTTAAATCTAGTTTTTTTGTAATGCTTTACAGGCATATCCATGTATGACCTGATCATCCTTTCTCTCTTTCCATTCGATAATCAAGTTTTTGTTAATTGGCCCAACTTCGGCGTTGGAAAAAATTTTTAATCCTCAAAATATGTTATCTATTCCTCCGGTTAAAAATTGTTTCCGCCTCGAACTTGAACAAATTCCTAAAAACTTGATAATCGAGTTCCAGCATATCAATTGGCTTTCCATCCTGTTTAAGACCTCATAAATGAATAAGTTCTTTGGTGGGCCCACCTGGATTCGAACCAGGGACCGACCGGTTATGAGCCGGTGGCTCTGCCAAACTGAGCTATAGGCCCGGAAAGCCGCTTTGGTACTGCGTTACAGCAATTGCAATATATATAGGAACACCTGTTTACTGTCAAGTCCTAATTCTCTATGAATGTTTTTAACTTTTTACTCCTGGTCGGATGACGAAGTTTACGCAAGGCCTTGGCTTCAATCTGACGAATACGCTCCCTTGTAACGGTAAAATCCTTTCCAACTTCTTCTAAAGTATGATCAGACTTTTCTCCAATGCCAAAACGCATCCTTAACACTTTTTCCTCCCTGGGCGTTAGCGTTGCCAATATTTTACGCGTCTGCTCGGCAAGGCTTAAATCAATGGCGGCCTCGGAAGGAATAGAAAATTTCTTATCCTCGATAAAATCCCCAAGATGGCTGTCTTCTTCCTCACCAATAGGTGTTTCAAGGGATATGGGCTCCTTGGCAATCTTAAGCACCCGCCGAACTTTATCAATGGGGATTTCCATTTTTTCGGCAATCTCTTCAGGGGAAGGTTCCTTGCCCATCTCCTGAACCAGGTACCGGGAGGTACGGATCAGCTTGTTAATGGTTTCAATCATATGAACCGGAATTCTGATGGTTCTGGCCTGATCTGCAATGGCACGGGTAATGGCCTGGCGGATCCACCAGGTGGCATATGTGGAAAATTTATATCCCCGGCGATACTCAAATTTATCCACGGCCTTCATCAAACCGATATTTCCTTCCTGGATCAGATCAAGGAACTGCAGCCCCCTATTGGTATATTTTTTGGCAATACTTACCACAAGCCTTAAGTTGGCACGCACCAGTTCTCGTTTGGCAGCATCCGCTTTTTTACGCCCTATTTCAATCCCCTGAACAATTGCGTTTAGATCCTCCGCACTGCCTTTAACTAAGTCCTTTTTTTCTGTAACCTGATCGCACAACGCCTGAATATCATTAAAAAGGATAGTGGCACGATCCGGGGTGATTTCACTTCTTCCCGTAGCCCATTCAAGAAAACAAGTCCGGTCTTTTGTCTGTTTCATCATTGTGCTGGGTTGGACATTAAACGTTTTTGCACACTTGGCCAACAGATCGTCCACGGTTTTAAACCAGATTATTGTGTTTTTGATACTCTTTTCTATATTATCAATGACATTGGATTCAAATCGCCAGCTTTTAAGCAGTTCAAAAATCTCTTCTGTGTTACAGTCAATCTGTTCCCTGAGATTGCTGTGTTTTTTTGTACCTTTCCTGGTGTCTTCCAGCTCATCACGGCAGGACTGATTCTGCGCATGCAAAGTTCTTATCCGGGCTAAGGATTCAAGAAACTTTTCCTGCTTGGTGACTTCATCAACCACCCCGTCACCCTCATCCACGTCCCGGAGTACGTGCTTGGGCCGCATGGCCTTCTCTTCCATTTTTTGACCGTACATAAAAATGGTGTTCAGCGCCAAAGGACAATCCAGCATGGCCCGCAGTACATCCCGTTCACCGACCTCTATTTTTTTAGCGATCTCAATTTCACCTTCACGGCTGAGCAGGGTCACCATACCCATCTCTTTGAGATACATCTTCACGGGATCAGTAACCGCGCCAAATTCCATATCGGAACGTTCACGCCCGGAAGAAAGTGTCCCCTTACTCCCTTTTTTATCCGCATTGTTTTCAAGATCTTCGTCGTCATCACCTTTACGGGATCCAGAACTTTTGGCTCTCTTGTTTTTTGATGACTGGGAAGCCTTTTTGGGGCTTTTGGTTTTACCTGGTTTAATGGCAGACGTATCCTCGCCTCTGTCACCAACCAGTTTAATACCCAGTTCCTGAAACTGAATGACAATATCATCTATCTGCTCAAAGGATTGCAAATCATCTGAAATGGCGTCGTTGATTTCGGCAAAGGACAGGACACCTGTTTTCTCTCCCTTTTTGATGAGCTTGCGCATTTCATCCTTGCCGATCATCACGCTTTTCTCAGATCTGCTGTTCTTATCTGCCATATATGCCTCCCAAAGGCTTAAAGTTAACTGTTATGCAACTGCTGAATCTGCTGCTGTTTACGTTTGAGCAGCTCAATCACATCAACATCACAGCCCTCTTTTACTTTTGTTAATTCACTGACAATTACTCTGTCAGTTTTATTTTTTATTTTTATGACCCGGTTGACCAGGATAGCAAACGTCTGCGCCGGATCCTGAACCCCGGTATAATCTTCCATCGCCATGGATGCAATCAACTGCCGGTCTTCGTCGGTTTCAACCCGGGCCATAACCGCACCCACAATATTTTGTCCGTCCGTTCGGCTGTCAATAATTAAAGAACCTAACTGCTTAAGTTGTTTTGAATAAAAAGAGGGAAGTACCTTTTTTTCCACGGCAACAGTTATCAGTTCAGGCCAATGAAGCATCATGGAAAGTATCTGTTTTTCCCTTGGATCTGATTCCAGGACGCTTTTGGACGTGTCCTCAACCTCAGGGATCAAAGGCCCACGGGCCTGTCTGTTTGCCTGTTTTTCATAGGCATCCTTTACTTTTTCAAGAACAGCCTTTTCATCAATATTAAGTATTTCAGCAAGTTCACGAACATAGATTGAACGGACCGCATAATCCTGAATCATAGCCAGATGCTGCTTCATCTCGTCCAGAATTTTTATACGCCCCTCAACCGAAGTGCCGTGGGTATCCAGGGACAACTGGAGCAAAAACTGCATCACTGTCTTGGCAGTACCGGCAAGCTCAAGAAACGCATCACGGCCATGGGCCATGACATAGGAATCAGGGTCATTGTTTCCCGGAAGCACCAAAATCCGGGTATCAATCCCCTCTTGAACAAAAATATCAATGCTTCTTTTGGCAGCCTTTATACCTGCTTCATCTGAGTCAAAAACCAAGGTCATAGTCGTTGCATAACCCTTAAGAATCCTGACATGCTCCCGAGTCAAAGCTGTACCAAGGCTTGCCACACTATTTTTAATCCCGTGCTGATACAGTGAAAGGAAATCAAAATAACCTTCCACAATAAACACCTGACCCTGCCTGCGGCACGCCTGTTTTGCCGCGTGCAATCCGTAAAGAATACGGCTTTTACTGTACACCGGGCTTTCAGGGGAGTTCATATATTTAGGCATGCTGTCGTCCATGACCCGGCCGCCAAATCCGGCCACCTGCATGTTGATGTCAAAGATAGGAAACATCAGCCGGTTTCGAAACCGGTCATAAAACCCATTTTTTTGTTTTCTTTCCAGCACCAGGCCGGAATTGACCGCAACCCCTTTAGCAACCTTCTCTTTTCTTAAAAAATTGACGATGACATCCCAGGCATCAGGGGCGTACCCAAGCTGAAACTGCTCAATAATCTGGTTACTGGTTCCCCGCCGTTCAAGATACTGCCTGGCTGAATCTCCCTTTGAAGGGTCATTTAAAAATCCCGTATATACCTGCATCACCTTTTTATTCAGACGGAAAAGAGATTCCCGGGTATGAATGGCTTTGCGCTGTTGCGGATTCATTTTTGGGGTTTCAATAACAATGTTGTATTTTCTAGCCAGCATCCTTGCGGCTTCGGGAAAGGAAATTCCATGATATTTCATGACAAAAGACAGGACGTTGCCCCCGGCATTGCATCCAAAGCAATGAAAAATCTGTTTATCGGGATTAACTGAAAAAGAGGGCGTTTTTTCGGAATGAAAGGGACACAGACCAAAGAAATTTCTGCCTGACTTCTTTAGAATAACCGCCTCGGAAACAACATCAAAAATATCCGAACCAGCTAAAATCTCTGCAATTTTTTCTTCAGGGATCAGCATTTTAGGTGATGCAGGCTCCAAAATCTCAAATCTTCATGTAATCAAATTAGGATAAGCAGTGAATACGACCTGTCAACAACTAATCATGCAGTTGACTATAAACATCCCTTGGTGGATAATGCCCCCGATACCTGAGAAATCGGACGGGTGGCAGCGTGCAAGGAACGTCCAAACGCCTTAAATATGGACTCAAGTACGTGGTGTTCATTCTCACCGTATAAGGTATTAATATGCAGATTAAATCCGCCTTTGACACAGACAGCTTGGAAGAATTCCCTGGCAAGATACGCATCGAAAGGCCCCCGGGATTTCAAATCGTCGGGAATATTGTAAACAAGATAAGGTCGGTTGGACAAATCAATGGTTACCCTGGATAAGGATTCATCCATGGGAACGCTTGCATCACCAAACCGCTGGATACCCCCCTTCTCAGACAACACCTGCTGGATCGCCTGTCCTATCACAAGACCGGTGTCCTCTACAGTATGGTGAAAATCTACGTCAAGGTCGCCTGCTGCTGAAATCTCAAGATCAAAAAAACCATGCACTGTAAATGCTGTAAGCATGTGATCAAAAAAAGGAATCCCTGTACTGATCTCAGCCTTTCCCTGTCCGTCCAGATTCAGTCGGATATTTATCCGGGTTTCCTTAGTCAGCCTTGACACCTGAGCTTGTCGACTCATAAAAAAAACTCCTTGAAACCGGCAGAAATTTGTTTTATACAATCTTCTAATTTAACTGGCATTTTGCTTTTCTTTTCCGGCTTGTCACGGCGTAACGCAATACGTCATAACGAATCTTTTTAAGATATGCGCATTTCTAATATTTGTCAACACTGAATTCATTACCGGACAGGGCAATTCATATAAGCTTTAGTTTCGCTTGTTATATTTTGGGTTTCAATAAGTTTGGATGCAATTATCCGGCACATCAAGAACGAATAAAATATCTTTTTGCGTATCTGTCAGTTTTGAAACAGTGAAACAGTTTTTAATTTTTTATATGAAAATCGAAATAGGCTATTGAATTACTTTCATGTATCGTTCTGGATTGAGTCTGGGTGTTGTATAGACCAGGTCAGCCCATGGCCGTTACAAGAAACTTCAGTTGAACATAAACAACTCCGAATTTTATTCGGTCCATAAGACACATCAGCCCATTATAATCATGGTTATTAGAGGAGAAAAAGATGAAACTTTGCATAACAGCGACAGGGAAAGACATTAATGCCAACGTTGATACCCGATTTGGCAGGGCACCTTGGTTTTTAATTATCGACACAGACACAGATACCATCATTGAGGCAGTTGAAAATCATGCTGCCACCCAGGGGCAGGGAGCGGGAATTTCTGCGACCAATCTTTTGTCAGATAAAAATATTGATGCGATTCTCACCGGCGTGGTCGGCCCCAATGCTGCCCAGGTATTTCAAAAAACCGAAATTTCTCTTGTTGAAGGTTTATCACCCGAGGATACGGTACAAGAGGCTCTGTTCAAATTTAAACAAGATTCTTATGCCCAGGCTAAGACCACCCAATCAACAGATGCACCCCAGGGTCAGGGTGGAATGAGAGGGCGTGGGATTGCAGGCGGTGGTCGTGGTATGGGTGGTGGTGGAGGCCAGGGTATGGGCGGTGGAAGCGGTCAAGGCAGAGGAATGGGGGGTGGCGGGGGACGACGCAAATAGTCCCGAATATTGGCGGGATTTTTAGGATATGCTCTTGGATGGTGAAAGGGGGCTACCGACTTAAGGCGGGACAGTTTGAACCGGCTGATTCGAGTCTTCCAGCACGTAAGCCTATAAAAACAGGACATCCCACAAGATCCTTATTCTGCGGGGTGTCCCGGCTTAAACCGGTAGCCTGAAAGGGCACAGCAACCGATGTGGCATTGATTATATAATTGCCTGGCAGCTGGATATTGTCCTTGCAACAGGTCCACCTCAACAGGCCCCGAGGATTATACAGACGACCCTGTGCTTGGGCGATCCTATCCCTATACCAACGCCCATAAAGTTCTGCACTATTACAGTTTTTTAAGCATTTTTCTATATAGTCCCTCATACTTTTCTGCACTCTCTTCCCAGGTAAACTTCTGTTTCATGGCCCGTTGCTGGATTTCAAGATAAAGGGGGTGGTTTTCGGTGTAAAGGGATATGGCCTGTTTAAGTCCATTGTAGCAGCTGTCATTATCCGGTGATACAAAACTTATACCCGTGGCAGCGTCTTTGCCAAGCCCGACAACCGTGTCTTTCAGCCCGCCTGTCTCTCTGACGATGGGAAGGGTGCCGTAGGCCAGGCTGTAAAGCTGGTTCAGTCCGCAGGGCTCAAAAAGAGACGGCATCATAAAAAAATCAGACCCCGCCTCAATCAGATGTGACAACCCATTGTCATATCCATTGACAAAACCCATTTTTTGGGGATATTGACGTTGAAGATAATGGAGTCGGGAACCATATTCGGGTTCACCCGAACCGAGCAAAACAATTTGAACCGGAGGGTCTTCGTACAGGAGACGCTCAAGGGCCGGAATAAGATAGTCAAACCCCTTTTGAGCCGTAAGCCTTGCCACAAGCCCTAACAGGGGATACTTGCTTTTTTCTGGAAGTCCCACCCGCCGTTGGAGCGCTTTTTTACATCGATATTTTCCTGTCAAGTCCCTGGAGAAAAAGTGATGGGGAAGAAAGGGGTCAGTCCGGGGATCCCAGAGGCTGTAATCACATCCATTCAGGATGCCCTGGAAACTGGCCTTTCTACTGTTCAGATACGGCCACAGGTCGTGGGAGGTATCGGGGGAAAGAAGCTCCCTTGCATATCCCGGGCTTACGGCATTTATCGCATCGGCGTACATGATGCCGCATTTAAGCTGATTTAAAAGGCCATACTCCTCCATTAGATCGTGGGTAAACCGCTCCGGCCGGATGCCAATGGCATCTATCCATCGACTGTCTTCCTTACCCTGAAAATACCCATTGTGAATTGTCAAAAGAGATCGGGTACGTTCAAATTCAAGGCGGTCAAGGTAATGTTCCTTGAGATAATAGGGAGCAATAGAGGTTTGCCAGTCGTTGCAGTGCACAATATCCGGGATCCAATCGTCTTTGAGGCAGTCTTCCAGAGCAGCCTTACAAAAAAAAGCGTAACGAAGCACATTGTCGGGATAGGAAGAATTATTATCCCCATAAATACCATCCCTGGTAAAAAAATCGTGGTGTTCAATAAGCCGGACGGCAACCGACCCCAAATGAACCGGGTGAACAAGGCACCCATACCATTGGAAATGATTCAGATTAAAATAGAGGGAAACAGGATTTTCTGACCACAGCGAAAGATCCTTGTACTTTGGAAGCGCAACTCTTACATCATGTCCTCTGTCCACCAGTGCCTCTGCCAGAGCCGCTCCGAAATCGGCAAGTCCCCCGGTTTTGACGATTCCATCCATCTCCGAAACGATCATGAGAATTTTCATCACACAAACCCCACCCTTGCGCCCTTGGGAATCACAACAACACCACCTTCAGACACTTGAAAACGTTGACGATCAAGCTCGGGATCATCTCCAATAATCGTGCCCGGTGCCACCACCACATCCTTGTCAAGAATGGCCCGACGAATGCGGCAGCCGGGGCCGATATCGGTATTTCCCATGATCACCGACTGTTCGATCAAAGTACGGCTGTGAACATGAACCCTATACCCGAGAATACTCTTGTTTACAAGAGCACCGCTTATGATACAGCCGGAAGAGACCGCGGAGTTTATGGCATGACCTGTTCTTTCCTCCTGGTTGTGAACGAATTTTGCCGGAGGAACTGCAGGTGAGTAACTCCTCAAGGGCCAGTGCCGGTTATAAAAATCAAACGAGGGGGTCGCAGCAATCAGATCCATGTTGGCCTCATAGTAGGCGTCCACTGTGCCCACATCCCTCCAGTATCCCTTTGATTTAGCAGGTTCTCCCATGATTACGTTTGTGGAAAAATCATAGACATAAACATTCCCATTGGGAAACATCATGGGAAGGATATTGTAACCGAAATCATGAATTGAATCGTCGTCTTCAGCATCGATCTGGAGATAATTGACCATGGCGTCCGCATCAAACACATAGTTACCCATGGAGGCCATAACATGGGTCGGACGATTGGGAATGGTTTTAGGATTTTGCTTTGGTTTTTCTTCAAAACCGATCATTTTACCGTTTTCATCAACCTCTATGACACCAAATTGACCTGCCATTTCAACGGGAACCGGAATGGCAGCCACGGTAAGTTCAGCCCCCTTGTTTTTATGAAAGTCAATCATCTGTCTGATTTCCATTTTATAGATGTGATCACCGCCAAACACACAGACAACTTCAGGATCATAGTCGTCAATAAGGTTTAAATTCTGGTAGATCGCGTCACAGGTACCCTTATACCAGTGCTTGCCCATACGCATCTGTGCGGGTATGGGATCTATGAAATATCCTGTCAGACCGGAAATACGCCATGCCTGACTGAGATGCTTCATCAAAGAGTGTGACTTAAATTGGGTCAGCACAAAGATGCGATGCAGATCTGAGTTGACAAAATTATTCAGGACAAAGTCAATAATTCGATAACTACCGCCAAAGGGAACGGCCGGCTTAGCCCGATTATTCGTAAAGGGAAATAGACGGGTACCCTCACCGCCTGCAAGAATCATTGAAAGAATGCCGCTCATACCCCCTCCTTTATTGCGATTGGATTATGCGTGATACGCCTTTATTCTCCATACCTCAAATTGTCTTTTTCAACAAAAATTTTCCAGATAAACTAATGTTTTTAACTTCCCGCCAAGGAGTCCCCTTCCTGAGCGATAGCAAAGGTGGGGGAGGAATTGGCGTAGTTTGTATGTAAAAATGGCGGATTAAGGCTCCGCCGGGCCTATAAACGCCCTCCGAAGAGGGGTAAGATTCGCCTCGCCAATGTTCAGCAGGCTTCACAACGTGGTTGACCGCTCCTTCCTCACAGAGCTTTTACAGTGCCACGACAGAGCTTTGGACTGGCGAATACATCCAAAGGTGTCTACATCTTGCCGAACGTAGTCCCAATAAATGGGACTCAGGCTAGTCAACTTGGGCTTTTACAAGCCCCTTCTGAATCTTTGATTCAGGAGGGGTAGTTGACGCATTTCACTCAACACCAGGCAATGCTGCCTGCGGTCAGACAGGACAATATCCCCCTTCCTGCCCCTCCTGATCAACAGAATGTCACAAATAAACTTGTTTCTCAAGGGATTCCGGGTCAGGGCAGCAAGGGCCGGGGAATAATTGTTGGTATGTTACACCTGCTCTTCTTCAAGTTCAGGCACAAAGTGAATTGAGTTTTGTGTATGTTCTTTGTAAGACATCTGTCAGTATAGTTATCCCCAGCCAGCAACTTTCAGAGATACTTGAAAACCAGTACGCCAACTATATGAAAGTCAAAACAATTTATTGAATTAATTTCATGTTTCGTTGTAGGTTAAGTCTGGGTGTTGATACTCGATGATCAAGTTTTTGTTAATTTGCCCAACTTCGGCGTTGGAAAAAATTTTTAATCCTCAAAATATATTGTATATTCCTCCGGTTAAAAATTGTTTCCGCCTTAAATTTGAACAAATTCCCTAAAAACTTGATGATCGAGTGATAGGCTAGATCAGCGCATGGCTGTTACACGGATAAGCCTGTGGTACATAGAACCTAAAAAAATTATAGGTAGAATACCGTATTTTTGAAAGTTTATTATGGAGGAATACTTAATGACTCAAAAAGAAGAAGGGCTCTACATTGTCCTGTTGAGCATTCACGGTCTCATTCGCTGGAAAAATCTTGAACTGGGCCGCGACGCAGATACAGGCGGCCAGACGCTCTACGTGGTGGAACTTGCCCAGGCATTGGCCAAACAACCCGGCATCAGAAAAGTGGACCTGATCACCCAGCGCGTAGTCGATAAAAACGTCTCTCCAGACTATGCACAGCCCATAGAAAAATACGCCAACAACCTTCGCATCGTCAGGATTGATGCCGGACCAGAGGAGTATCTCGCCAAAGAAGAGCTCTGGGATCATCTCGATTCTTTCAGTGACAATCTGGATGCCTTTTTTCATGCCGACAACTCCTTTCCAGATATTATCCACAGCCACTATGCCGATGCGGGTTATGTAGGCTCACATCTTGCCAGCAGACTGGGAATCCCCCTTGTCCATACAGGTCACTCCCTGGGCCGTGTCAAGCGAAACCGCCTGCTGGCAACCGGACTTAAGGCGGAAGAAATCGAAACCCGCTTCAAAATGAGCCGGCGGATTGAAGCCGAGGAACTGACCCTGGCAACGGCAGAACGTGTAATCACCAGCACGCTTCAGGAAATTTCAGAGCAATATGAACTGTACGACCACTATCAGCCGGACCAGATGCGGGTCATCCCTCCTGGTACAGACCTTAACCAGTTTACCCCCGCATCAGGCGATGAGGTGAAAAGTTCTCTATTTAAAGAATTGACCCGCCACCTGAAATCACCTGAAAAACATATTATTTTAGCACTATCTCGACCGGACCCACGGAAAAACATCAGCGCACTCATTGAGGCTTTCGGTCAATCCACAAAACTCCAGGAGCTGGCTAACCTTATTATCATCGCCGGTAACCGTGATGACATAGATGACCTCGAAAACGGCGCACAGGAGGTTTTCCATGAACTGCTGGTCACCATAGACCGCCACGACCTCTACGGCAAGGTGACGATGCCAAAGCACCACAGGCGTGATCAAGTCCCCGAAATCTACAGGATTACCGCAGCTACCGGTGGCGTATTTGTCAACCCGGCCCTCACGGAACCTTTCGGGTTGACGTTGATTGAGGCGGCCGCCTCCGGGCTGCCCATTGTCGCCACCGAAGATGGCGGCCCACAGGATATTATAACTAACTGTAAAAACGGCTTTCTTATTGATCCGCTTGAACCGGAAACAATCACAGACGCCCTGTTAAAGCTGCTTGGCGACAAAGATCTGTGGCAGCAATATGCCACCCAGGGACTCATCGGCGTCAAGGAACACTATTCATGGCAAGCTCATGCAAAACGCTATCTTAAAATCATCAAACCCATCGCTGAACGTTCTGAAAAACTGCAACGCAAACCGACCAAGCCACGCAAGGGATTGTACCGTGACAGGGCCATAGTCAGTGATCTCGACCACAACCTGATTGGTGACGATGAATCTCTTGGCAAACTGATGACCCTTCTTCGACAACATCGCACCAGAAGCCGCTTTATCATCGCCACTGGAAGACGCCTTGATTCCGCCTTAAAATTAATGAAAAAACATAAAATCCCGATACCGGACGTGCTGATCACAAGCAGCGGCACAGAAATATATCATGCCCCGAAGCTGACCGCCGACACCGCCTGGACGAACCATATCGATTACCAGTGGTCACGACGCAGGGTAAAAGATCTTCTCACCGACTTTCCCGGGCTGAAAAATCAACCCAATGTTGAGCAAAGTCGCTTTAAGCTCAGCTACTACATCGACCCTGAAAAAGCTGACATTGAAGAGGTTAAACAGCTGCTGCATCGTGAAGAGCAGGCGGTTTTTGTCCAGGCAGCTTTTGGACAGTTTCTTGATATCCTGCCCCTGAGAGCCTCCAAGGGTATGGCGTTACGCTACGTTGTTGAACAATTTTCCATACCGCTGGAAGCTGTTTTTGTTGCCGGTGGTTCAGGTGCTGATGAGGATATGATGCGGGGCAATACCCTGGCAGCAGTGGTGGCCAACCGCCACCATGACGAGTTGTCCCAGCTCGATGATATTGAGCGGATCTATTTATCCAACCCACCATATGCCGCAGGAATCCTGGAAGCGCTCGAATTCTACGACTTTTTTGACACCTGCAAGGATCCACGGGAATCGGAGGAAAATAATGATGGTGAATAGATTACTTCTCTGTACCGATATGGACCGAACGATCATCCCCAACGGTCGCCAAGTAGAACACCCGGATGCCCGCCCACAGTTTGCTAAGCTCTGCAGCATACCGCAAGTCAAGCTGGTTTATGTCACCGGGCGCTCTCTGACCCTCGTAAAACAGGCAATTTCAGAATATGATCTCCCTGAACCTGAATATATTATCTCAGATGTAGGTACAATAATATATGAGAAAAAAGAGTGTAAATGGCAGGAAATGCAGATCTGGCAGGAACGGATTGCAAAGGATTGGCAGGGAAAAACCCATGACCAGCTGCAAAAGGCCCTCAACACAATAGTTGAGATTGAGCTGCAGGAAGAACATAAGCAGAACGACTTTAAGCTAAGCTACTACATATCTATGGATGCGGATCACAAAAGCATCCTTACAAAAATAGAGACCCGGTTGGCAAAACTGGGAGTAAATGTCAGCCTGATTCATAGCTTTGATGAACCTGAACAAATCGTCCTGCTGGACATCCTGCCGCGTAACGCAACTAAAAAGCACGCCATTGAATTTTTGCAAAAGCAGTTAGGCTACAAAACGCGGGAAATAGTCTTTGCCGGAGACAGCGGCAACGACCTGCAGGTGCTGAGCAGTTCAATCCCTTCGATTCTTGTGGCCAATGCGGAAGATGATATCAAAGAAAAAGCCCGGAAGCTGGCTGACAAAAACGGCCAGACCCAAGCCCTCTTCCTGGCAGAGGAGGAAAACTTTGCCCTTGGCGGTAATTACACCGCCGGAGTTTTGCAGGGGCTTATATACTTTGTCCCGAAAATAGGAGAAAAAATAAAAATACCATGAGAAAGAATAAAGACAAACTCTACATTTTTGGGGAAGTACTTTTTGACTGTTTTCCAACCGGTGAAGATATTTTAGGTGGGGCGCCGTTTAATGTTGCCTGGCATCTCCAGGCCTTTGGTGATCAGCCAACATTGATTTCCCGGGTGGGAAAAGACAACCAGGGCACCAGGGTGTTAAAAGCGATGAAAAAATGGCAGATGAACACCAACGCGTTGCAGGTAGATGATGAAAATCCCACCGGACAGGTTGACATTAGAATTGATGCGGGAGAACCACGCTATGATATTACCGCACCCAGCGCCTACGACTTTATCACCAGCGCCCAACTGCCCGCACCGCCTGCCCATGGCATCCTTTATCATGGTACCCTTTGCTTGAGAAACCAGGTATCCCGCAGCACCTATGAAAAAATAAGCCACGATAATAAGCTGAAGATTTTTCTTGATGTCAACCTGCGTTCACCCTGGTGGCAAAAAGAAGAGGCTCTCGCCTGGCTCAAAAAAGCCCACTGGGTGAAAATGAATCTGGAGGAACTGAAACTGCTGGGGAAAAATGACACCACACGCATAGAAGAACAGATGGCTGAGCTGCAAACGACTTATGAACTTGAACAGCTGATAGTTACCCGGGGGGAACAAGGAACCGTCATCAGAACCGCTGCAGGTGATTTCCACTCGCTGGTTCCGGAAAAAGCCCTGAAAATAGTTGATACTGTCGGCGCTGGAGACGCCTTCAGCGCTGTATATATTCACGGCTTACGAAGCGGCTGGTCCGTTGCGCAAAGCCTCCAAAACGCCCAGAAGTTCGCGAGTAAAGTTATCGGCTTACGTGGTGCAACCACAGCAGACCTTTACTTTTATCAAGAATTTATGACTTCGATCTCTTCATAGACCTTATTTTATACTGGAACCAACTATAATTGTAACAATTATTATTTAAGGTAGAATATGTACGAACAAGTTGCCCATACACTTTTAAATGACATTCTTAACCGTATCAAACCGGAAATCTCCAAGCAGGACCTGCGACATTTCTACACCCGCCTTGGCGCAAATTTTTACAGCATTCACTCCCTGTTTCAAAAGCTTTACGGAGACCGCGAGGATTTTGTAGAGCAAGCTCAAAAGCTGGTTGAAACCATGGCGATGCAGTATATCAAGCGCCCGGAAAATCTTCGCCGGCTCGATCTCGCCCGGGAAAAGGATTACAACTGGTTTCTCAGCCAGCAACTGGTCGGAATGGCTCTCTATTGCAAAGGCTTTGCAGGTAACCTCAACAACCTGCAGGGACACCTGAACTATTTCCAGGAACTGGGTGTTAACCTGATTCATGTGATGCCCATATTACCTTGCCCGGAAGGAAAAAGTGACGGCGGCTATGCCGTCAATGATTTTAGAGAAATCAACCCTGAACTTGGTACCTTGGAAGATCTTCAACAATTGACAGCCGAGATGAGAAAACGCGACCTTTTGCTCGTGCTCGATGTCGTTGTCAACCATACCTCCGACATGCACTACTGGGCAAAGCGTGCTAGAGCTGGTGAAAAAAAATATCAGGACTACTACTACACCTTCGCAACCCGCAACATCCCGGATATGTTCGAACAGAGCATGCCTGAAATATTTCCGGAGACATCGCCTGGAAACTTCACTTGGGACGAAGAAATGGGCCAATGGGTTATGACCGTCTTCAATGATTTTCAGTGGGATCTCAACTACAGTAACCCTTCAGTTTTTATTGAGATGCTCAACATAATCCTTTTCTGGGCCAACCAGGGAGCCGATGTTTTGCGGCTTGATGCAGTGGCTTTTCTGTGGAAAAAAATAGGCAGTACCTGCCAAAATGAACGGGAAGCACATCTGCTTTTACAGCTTTTCAAAGACTGCTGCCAGGTCACCGCACCTGGGGTAGTCTACATTGCCGAGGCCATTGTTGCGCCTGTGGAGATGATAAAATATTTTGGGGAGGATGCGGTTATCGCCAAGGAGTGTGAGATTGCCTACAATGCCACCTTCATGGTGCTGTTATGGGACGCGGTAGCTACCAAAAATGCCCGCCTACTCAACCAGGGTATCAAGAACCTGCCGGTCAAACTGGAGAGAGCCACCTGGCTAAACTACGTTCGTTGTCATGATGACATAGGCCTGGGTTTTGATGACCGGGACATCTTGCTTTGTGATTACGAACCCGCCCGACACCGGAAATTTCTAGTCGATTATTTCACCGGAAAGTTTGAGGAATCCCACGCTCGCGGCCTGCCTTTTGGAGAGAACAAGAAGACCGGCGATGCGCGTATTTCAGGCTCCCTTGCGTCACTCGCCGGCCTGGAACATGCCCTTGAAACCGGCGACAATAAAGCGATAGACGATTCAATTAAAATGATCCTGCTCCTGCACAGCATGATTCTATCCTTTGGCGGTATCCCGCTTATCTACTACGGCGATGAAATCGGCACCCTCAACAACGACTCCTACCGTGATGATCCCCTTAAAGCAGGGGATTCACGCTGGGTACACCGACCATGGTTTGACTGGGAGAAAGCGGAAAGGAGAAACCGTCCAGGCACCGTCGAATATAAAATTTTCACTGCCTTGAAACAGATGATTTCCATAAGAAAAGAAATTACCGTCTTTGCCGATTTCAATAATAGAGAGCTTATCGAAGTAGAAAATCCGCACCTTTTTGTTTTTGGTCGTTACCACCTGCAACAGCCAAGCGAGCAGGTCCTGGTGGTGGCCAATTTCAGTGAGCACGTTCAGCATCTTAACCTTGACGACCTGGGGACATGGAAAGCGCAATACAAAACTCTGGTGGATTTGTACAGTGGGGAGAGTCCGGATATCTTTAAAAACAGTCTTGTTATTCCCGGATACAGTTTTTACTGGCTATGTGAAAAGTAGGGAGTTTACAATATTTTTTTTGCAATTATCTGAAAATATTTAATATATAAATGCAGCAACCTTAAAATTATGATTTTACGCTGCGCTATATCCTTATTGAAAAACGCTTCCAGGGCCTTCTTTTCAACCCTGGAGCAGCAAACGATCACCTGGAGCAAAACGATGGCGCAAGGCCTCCTTGACAGACTTGCCGTCAGGATCATACAAAGTCAACACATGAACCTGGTGTACACGCCGCAATCCGCTTTCAAAAAGCGTAGCACCCAAAAGGGAGGAACCTTCAGGCACCCGACAAACACGATCAGGGCCATAACGATAATTATCAAAAAATGAAAACCGGTTCTACAGTTCGGACATGACCAACGGCGCCATACTATACGAAGGGACGGCGGTGGACAAGTGAGCTACCCATAACACCTAAGAAGCCAGAAAAAGGCCAAATATGACCATCGACTATATATGACCCTTTTTATATGGCTGCTAATGAAC
This sequence comes from uncultured Desulfobacter sp., assembly GCF_963666695.1. Taxonomy (GTDB): domain Bacteria; phylum Desulfobacterota; class Desulfobacteria; order Desulfobacterales; family Desulfobacteraceae; genus Desulfobacter. The sequence continues at coordinate 13,606 of NZ_OY762948.1, read as the reverse complement.
GCCCTGTAAATGTCATTTTAACTGATTATTGATATAAATCAAAATGATGAAGGGCAAGATGCTAAATGTTGGAAGCCTGGCATAAAAATTGAATTATTTGAATTATTGAACTTAAGTTAAGAAACAGTGAAAATAACACTCTGGAACCGGTCTTCTCGGCAAATACGATTGGTTTCCACTACGGCAAGCATCACAAGGCGTATGTGGATAACCTGAACAAGCTGATCGCAGGAACGGAGCTTGCTAATCTATAGTTGGAAAAAATCATCGTCGGGACAGCCGACAATGCGGACAAAACCGCAATTTTCAATAATGCCGCACATGAGTGGAAGAAAAACATTATTAAAGTGAAAGCGAGCAGCCATGCTGGAATTAAAAAATATTTTGTTCAGAACCCCGGAATCGGATGCCGGATCTCAAAGTCCCGCCACTCGGACTATTATCCGTGATCTGAGTTTCACATTCGAATCCGGAAAATTCTATGCCATCACCGGACCCAACGGGTCGGGCAAAAGCACCTTGGCCAAGTTGATTATGGGGATCAATGAACTCACGTCCGGAAAAATAATTTTCAACGGGTCGGACATCAGCAAGCTTCCCATTCATGAACGATCCAATGCCGGCATTGTTTATGGATTTCAGCATCCGGCCCGATTTAAGGGAACCACTTTTCGGGATCTGTTATCCATTGCCGCCGGGTCTGATGATGAGGAAAACCTCGTTGAAATTATTTCCCGGGTGGGCGTCTGCTCCCTGGATTTTCTGGATAAGCCTGTGGACAGCAAACTGTCCGGCGGGGAAATTAAAAAAATCGAACTTGCCACGGTCATTGCGAAAAATCCAAAAGTGGCTATTTATGATGAACCGGATACCGGCATTGATCTGTGGACCATCGGTCCTATGGTGGACCTGCTCAAACGAGAACAGAAAGAAAACAAAACCACGACCATTGTGGTGAGTCACAACAAAGCATTTCTTGAAGCCGCTGATACGCTTTTGCTGATCAGAGACGGTAAAATCGGTTATTCCGGTGATCTGGCCGGTGCCGTGCCGATACTCGAGGATTTAAGTGTCTGTACGTTCAATGAATTATGTCAAGGAGAAGAGAATGCTCAATGCTATCGATAAACAGGTATTAAAGAAAGTCGCAGACCTGGAAGGAATTCCCAAAGGCGCTTATAATATCCGGAAAAACGGCGAGCTGATGGGTCGCGAGGTCTCTGCCAACATCAATATCGAAACCAATCAGAACAATGACGGCATTATCATTGACATCAAGCCGGGTACAAAAAATGAGTCGGTTCATATTCCGGTTATTTTATCCAAGGCAGGCCTTCATGATACAGTCTACAATACCTTTATCGTCGGGGAAGGATCGGATGTGACTATTATTGCCGGATGCGGCATTCACTGCGGGGGTAAAGAATCCGAAGGCCATTCCGGCATTCATGAATTTCAGATCAAGGCCGGCGCAAAAGTCAAATATGTTGAAAAGCATATTGCCATTGGTGAAGGTACCGGGCGGCGTATTTTAAACCCCACCACAAAAGTGTTTATAGCGGAAAACGCCCACGCGGAAATGGAACTGACCCAGCTGGGCGGGGTAGATGAAGCCAAACGCGTAAATGAAGCGGTCATTGGCGAAGGGGCTGTTTTGATCATTACCGAACGGGTCATGACTGAAGGTGACCAGATGGCGGAATCGAAAAACGAAATCGAACTGGCCGGCACCAACAGCAAGACCAATATCGTTTCCCGTTCCGTGATAAAAGGTAATTCCTCCCAGGACTTTTACGTGAACCTCACGGCAAAAGCCAAATGTTACGGTCATATTGAATGCGATGCCATCATTATGGACAATGGCATCAACCAGACCATTCCGGCCCTACGCGCGCTACACCCGGACGCCGAGCTGACCCACGAAGCGTCCATCGGCAAAATCGCTGATGATCAGCTGATGAAACTTATGAGCCTTGGACTTGATTATGATGCGGCGGTTAACCGAATTGTACAGGGATTTTTAAGATAGAAGTCATTTCAAAACCCTAACCAGGCGCTGATATTCGCGTTCAAACGATATCCGGCCCATGATCCGCGTTATCAACAATCGGATGATCGCGATTTGCCGCTAAAAAAGTATATAAGAGATACAGTCGAACGCTTACTCTGATTCTTATTAACAGCCACGGGCTGACCTGGTCTATCAACACCCAGACTCAACCCACAACGAAACATGAAATTAATTCAATAAATTATTTTGACTTTCATATAAAAAAAATAAAAGGAGTTTTAAGTGAAGGACAAACGTAAAGCCTACGAAGAAAAGTTGGATGCGCAATTTGAGGAATGGAAGGCGCAGATTGCGCTTCTTAAGGCCAAGGCGGACAAGGCCAAAGCCGATGTAAAAATTGGATATCACAAAAAAATCGAAGCGTTGGAGAGCAAGCAGGAAGTTGCAGGTACAAAACTCCGCGAGCTGAAAAACGCAGGAGACGAGGCGTGGGAAGAGTTTAAAATAGGCACGGAAAAAGCCTGGAATGAAGTCAAAACAGCTTATCAAAAGACAGTCTCAAAGTTCAAATGAACAATTGAGAGATGCGAACCATCGTATGAATCCAAACCCAAAAGGCCGGGGATAGCTTTATTGTTAATCTTAATGTTTTGAAAGCCTGTTTAAAAAAAGAAAAAAAGATGAAAATGATGGGACAATATAATCTTGATCGCATTTTTAAACCGCGGCATATCGCAGTGATTGGTGCAAGTGAAAAAGCAGGAACAATCGGCAATGCATTAATGAAAAATCTTGTTAATCAATTTTCTGGACAGTTGTTTCCGGTGAATCCCAAACATAAAAAAATCCACCAGCATGATGCCTTTAAATCTGTTTCAAGGCTTCAAACCGAAGTGGATCTTGCCATTATTGTCACACCGATGCATACGGTTGTTGATATAGTGAGTGAATGCGTTGATAAAAAAGTGGGTGGGGCCATCATTATTTCAGCCGGAAGCAAGGAGACCGGTGAAAAAGGCAAGGAAATAGAGAAAAAAATTCAGAAAATAACTTATGCCGGCAAACTTCGTATTGTTGGACCCAACTGCTTGGGTATCATCCGGCCCGACGGGGGGTTGAATGCCACCTTTGTATCCGAGATGCCCGTGTCTGGAAATTTGGCATTTATATCCCAGAGCAGAGCCATTTGTACGGCTATACTTGATTTGGCTTTACAGGAAAACATTGGATTCAGCCATTTTGTAAGCACCGGCTCCATGCTTGACGTTGATTTCGGCGATATGATTGATTATCTCGGAAATGATTCCTCTGTAAAAAGTATTTTATTGTATATAGAAAGGCTTACTAATTTTCGTAAATTCATGAGTGCCGCCCGTTCGGTCTCCAGGGTCAAACCAATCATTGTACTTAAATCCGGCAAAAGTCCGGCCGGTGCAAAAGCTGCTGCATCCCATACAGGTGCCATGGCAGGAGAGGACGCCGTATATGATGCTGCCTTCAAGCGTGCCGGGATTGTGCGGGTGGACACCATAGAAGAGCTCTTTGACTGTGCAGAGCTGATGTCCAAACAACCAAGACCTCATGGATCCCGTTTAGCTATAATTACCAATGGAGGCGGACCTGGGGTGATGGCCACAGACACTCTGGCTAAGTATGGACAGAAACCTGTGCCGCTTGACCCTGAATCCATGGAGGCACTTGATCAATTCCTGCCGCCCTTCTGGAGTCAAAGTAATCCGATCGACATCCTTGGTGATGCCTCGCCGGAGCGGTTTGCCCAAACCCTGGACGTCTGTTTTAACTCGAAGAATATAGACGGGGTACTTGTTATTCTCACACCCCAGGCATTTACTTCCTCTATTACAATGGCAGAAACGCTGGTGTTGACCATGAAAGGGCGTCGATATCCTGTATTTGCTTCCACGATAGGCGGTAAAAACATCGCCCCAGCAGTGGAGCTTTTGAATGAAGCGGGAATTCCGACCTATGATACGCCGGAACGGGCAGTTAGAGCGTTCCTTTATATGGTTGAATATAGCAAAAACCTTGAAACACTTCTGGAAATTCCGCCGAAATTGACCCGGCAGATAATGGTTGATCAGGATAAAGCTGGAAAGCTGATCACCCACGCGTTCCCGGGTGAATTTATGCCGGAATCGGATTCTAAGGAATTGTTAACGGCTTACGGACTGCCTGTAATAAGGACAGAAATTGCAAAAACAGAAGCAGAAGCATCAAGTATTGGCAAAGAGATGGGCTATCCGATGGTCATGAAGATACGCTCTCCTGATATCACCCATAAAACCGATGCTGGTGGGATAAGTTTAGATTTACGCTCAGATGCCGATGTCTGCAAAGCTTACGCACAAATCATATCGTCAGTGCGGAAGTTTAAACCCGATGCCAGAATTGAAGGGGTAACCATTCAGCCCTATTTTTCAAATGCTGATTTTGAAATTCTCCTCGGTGCCAAACGGGATGCCGGCTTTGGCCCTGTGATTCTTTTTGGAATGGGTGGAATTTATACGGAAGTTTTAAAAGACCGTGCGCTGGGACTTCCACCCATGAACAGATTGCTGGCCCGGCAACTCATGCAGCAGACCAAAGCATACACGTTGTTGAAAGGATACAGAAATCGCCCTGCCGCCGACATGGAACAACTTGAAGAGATGATTATCAGACTCTCTCAATTCTTGATAGATTTTCCTGAAATTGCAGAACTCGACATGAATCCTGTTATGATCAAAGCTGGAAAACCCATGGTTGTTGATGCCCGGATATTAGTCTCACCTATTGATACACCTTCCCCCCGGCATCTTGTGATAAGCCCCTATCCGGAAGAGGAGGAGTCCCACATGGTAAGCGTTGATGGAGGCCGGATTTTTGTACGACCCATCAAGCCTGAGGATGCTCCGCTTTTTCAAGAATTTTTCAAGACACTCTCTCCAACGACGATTTATTATCGCTTTTTCGGGATATTAAAAGAATTGAACCCTGAGATGCTCGCCAGGTTTACCCAAACCGATTACGATCGTGAGGTTGCACTGGTTGCCATTGATGAAGATTGTAAAACCGATAGAATGCTGGGAGTTGCAAGAATCATAGGAGATCCAGATGGGGAAAAAGGCGAATTTGCGGTTCTGGTGGGTGATGCCTGGCAAGGCAAGGGTATTGGTTCAAACCTTTTGGAAAAATGCCTCTCAATTGCCAAAAAACGAGGCTTTAAAACGGTTCACGGCATAGTTTTAAATGAGAACAGGAACATGATCGCTTTGGGGAAAAGGCTGGGTTTTGAAACAAAAAGAGAACCTGGCTCTGGAGAAAATAAGCTGGTGATCCATTTATGATGAGCAGACCATGATGCTCAGGACCGCAGATTAAATAAATTACCCATTTACCTCACCCCCCAGACCCCTCTCCATGGATGAAGAGGGGGAGGTATGTTATTCGCCCTGAACAAACAAGGGTCGATGAAGCTGATCGGCTCATTAATTAGGAGATAAGTTATGACTGACTTGAATCACCCCCCGGGGGGAAGCACGCCAACGTTTGATGACCTGCTGAAAAAAAATCTAAAACAGTTTGAAAAATTCAAAGGCGGTCCGGTCCTTATCCTTGTGGCCGGTGTGGTGGTAGTTGTTGTTTTGGTGGTGGTCTTATGGACTGCATGGTTCACCGTCCAACCGGAGGAAACGGCTATTGTACAGCGCTTTGGCAAGGTCATGCGCACGGCCGGTCCGGGACTGCATTTCAAATTCCCTTATGGTATCGAAAAGGTCCGTTTGCTGCCTACAGCTCGCGTACTCAAAGAAGAGTTCGGGTTTCGGACGGTTTCCACCGTTCCCGGTGAAAAGAGCCGCTATGATACGCGAGGCACCTACAAAGACGAATCGCTGATGCTCACCGGGGATTTGAACGTTATCAATGTTCAGTGGATCGTCCAGTACCGCATCGAAGACCCAATCCGCTACCTATTTCAGGTCCGCGACATTTCAAAAACAATCCGTGACACTACCGAGGCGGTTATGCGCCGAGCAGTCGGCAACCGTCTGGGCAGCGATGTGCTGACTACCGGACGGGTGGCGGTGGCCAGTGAAGCCAAAAACGAAATCCAGAAAATCCTGACAATCTATGAGTCTGGAGTGCGTCTGGTTACCGTAGAACTTCAGGATGTAACCCCGCCGGATACCGTAAAACCTGCCTTTAATGAAGTCAACGAGTCGCGTCAGGACAAAGAGCGAACGATCAATAAAGCCCAGGAACAGGCCAACCGGGAAATCCCCAAGGCCCGAGGCGTGGCTACGCAAAGCATCAGCGAGGCTGAAGGTTACGCATTGGAACGTGTAAACCGGGCCCAGGGAGAGGCCACCCGTTTTGAGGCCATTTTAGGACAATACGAACAGGCGCCGCAGGTCACGCGCCGGCGGTTGTATCTGGAGGCCATGACCGGTTTCCTGTCAAACATGAAAGGGCTTTATATCGTGGATAAGGACCAGAAGGCAATGGTGCCCTGGCTCCCATTGGAATCCAGTGGGCAACCATCAACACAGGGGAGGAAACCATGAAATTTACCGTAAAAGCAGTAATCATAGCAACATCGGTGGCGCTCGTTACCATAGCCTATGGCGGTCTATATACACTGGAAGAGGGTCTGCAGGCCATTGTCGTGCAGTTTGGCCGGCCTGTTGGGGAACCGGTAACCGAGGCGGGATTGCACATGAAACTGCCCTTTGTGCAGGAGGTCCGGCGATTTGAAAAGCGTCTGCTGGTCTGGGACGGTGATCCGAACCAGGTTCCCACCAAGGGACGCGAGTTCATCTGGGTGGATACCACCGCCAGATGGCGGATTGCCGATGCGAAAAAATTCCTGGAGAATGTAGCCAGCGAAGAGGGGGCCCAGTCGCGTTTGAACGATATTCTCGATTCGGTCGTGCGTGACCAGGTGTCGAGCAGCGAACTCGTGGAACTCGTACGCAGCGCATCGTGGGAGGTGCCAGAAGGCGAAGCCCTGAAAGAAATACCAAAGGAGCGTGAAGAAGAGCTTAAAAGGGAGATTGCCCGGGGCAGGGAGGAGATCACCCGCACGATACTGACTAAGGCACAGAAGATCATCCCGCAATACGGCATTGAACTTGTGGATGTGCGCATCAAGCGCCTCGACTACGTTGAAAGCGTCCGTGAAAAGGTCTATGAGCGTATGATTTCCGAGCGCAAGCGCATTGCCGCGCAGTTCCGTTCCGAAGGCGAGGGACGCAGCGCCGAGATCCTCGGCACAATGGAAAAAGAGCTGCGCCAGATTCGCTCAACGGCCTACCGCCAAGTGCAGGAAATCCAAGGTAAAGCCGACGCTGAAGCGACGCAAATCTACGGCCAAGCGTACAATAAAAATCCAGAATTCTATGCCTTTTTGCGCACCCTTGAAAGCTACAAGGAAAAAACGAATAAGAATTCCGTACTGATCCTCACCACGGACAGCGACTTCTATCAATATATCAAGCAGGCGGAGACAGCCCCAGAGGAAAAAAATAGAGTTTTCCATCAAAAGAGACGCCAACTACGGAGACAAAGAGGTCATCACCCCCTCCCATAATCCCCCTGAAAACGGCTGGTTCGCCGCCCGACCATCCGGCACCGAAGATATTTATAAAATTTACACCGAAAGTTTCAAAAACAAGGCGCATCTGCAGCGTATTCAACAAGAGGCTCAGACCATTGTCAGTGCGGCATTTCAAGTGGCAGGTGTTTAAAAAAAAGTTAAGACCAATGAAACCTTCGGCTACCGTCTTAGGACCGCAGATTAAAAAAGTGTCCCGGCTTAAGTCGGTAGCCCAAAATGCTTTGCATAACCGGCCAAAAAAGGCCGGAAAACAATGCATGAAAAGCAACAACAATGCTTGTCCCGGCCTTTTTAGTCTGCGCTTATTGAATTGTTCGCAAGCCCTCAATTCTTGTTTTGAAATCCGGCTTACTTTTTGGTTTTTTCCTTATTTCCTTTTTTCCCTCCAGTCATCGGACCTTGACCAGGATTTTTAGCTCTTCCCTTGCCTTCACCACGACCGTCTTTCGGTCCCTGGCCTTTGGGTCCTGTCCCATCTTTATTTGGCATATTAATCACCTCCTTTTTGTTGACAAATGATGGGGATTTTACCCCCAGGTATTGATTGTGAAATCAGTTAAACTCTTTCTTTCCTGTTTTCAAGGATAATGAGTCCCTTTTTTACAGACAAGGAATCATACACGCGGCCGTCTGCCTAATATCAAAGATACAACAAACAGAATTAAAAAGAGACCAAACAGTATCTTTGCAATTCCGATGGCAGTACCGGCAAGGCCCCCAAAACCCAGGACACCTGCAATGATTGCAACTACTAAAAATAACATTGACCAGGAAAGCATAATCTTACTCCTTTTTTATTCTTTTTCTTTGGCTCTGACAGCTTCAACAAAAGCCATCCCTTGAATATCGTTAGGTGTGTGGATCTGGATAATTGGCGGTTTCAATAAAAGAGGTTTTGTCCCAAGCAACACACCGAACCGAAACGATTTTAAATGATGATTCAAATCTTTTTGGTTTGTCCATTCTTCCATGATACAAAAGCTGTTTTTGTCTGTGATTTCACAAAAGAGAGCATAGCTGCTGCATCCTTTTTCTTTTTTTACCGGCTCGATCAATGAAATAAGGGTCTGCAAAAGTTCCTTTTGTTTTTCTGCAAGCACGGTTAGGTTTATTTTGACTATAATCATTGGGTTACCCCATTAAATATTCTTTATTACCAAATAATTACTTGATGACTAAGTCGTTCTTTACAGATTTGACCCCCGTTACTGAGCGTGCTATTTCTACAGCCCTGTCCGCTGCCTTTTTAGAATCCACGAAACCGCTCAACTGAACAACCCCCTTGAATGATTCTACATTTATTTGAAAAACCTTGAGCATGGGATCATTGAATATTGCCGTTTTAACCTTGGTGGTAAGGACAGTATTATCAACATATTCTCCAGTACTTTCCTTGTTCCATGCCCCCCCGCATCCAGCAATAAACGCAGACAGAACGAGCCCGATAATACAATGTCTTATTACAGTTGTTTTCGTCATTTTCACCATAATTTTAATCCTTTACATAATATTTTGTTGATAAATGTACCGCCAAAATACCCGACAATGTCACGTTGTTGATTGATCAGGCTGAGCTTTTTTACTGTTTTGTCCCGAATTTACAGCTTTAAACCGGGATTATGATAAAATTTTAAAAATTACCAGCACTCACAGGACACTTTCCATATCCATTCAATTCAATTCAATCATTCAAGTTTCGTACCAGATTTTTGCTCTTAACCAAGAACACCCCATATCTAAGGACCTCAGATTATATAACTCCAGTTTATTTGATTTGCGATTCTTAGAGCCTATTTAAAATATTGATGAATCGGCTGCAATCTCATGAGGTTTCGCTTCGACCCCCTAATTTTTAAACAGGCTCTTAGGAGCAGTATGAATAATCCTTATGGTAATCTTTGCAAAACGTGTTTGGCAATTCAGAAGGAACGGTTATATGTGACCTATGGCTATATGTGACCCATATTCAGAGTCCTGTGGATTGACGTCCTCTTTTCCTCGCAGGAAAAAAGCTTGACACTTTGGATAAAGTCGGGTTTGTGAGAGCCGGTATCAAGCTTTAGGGGAAGCAAGCATCTAAAACTCTGCTCACTTGGCAATACCATATCGTATGTGATAACTTTTGGAATCGGCTCATTCGTTACTCCTTATCTGTTCGTTGTGTGGACAACTTCAAATATTAAGTAAGATTGAGCCGTACAGAGGGCAAAGCCTCTGCACTCTGACCTGGTCCTGAGGACCAGGGTTTCTATGTCAGACTAAATTATTTAATAATTTAGGGATATTATAGACAAAAATAATGTTTTTTTTGAATGTAGGCAAAAACCTAACCGGACACTAATAGGAGATTTAAAATGTTTGAACGATTGAGATTTCTTTATAACCGTATCGGCGAAAAACTTTGGATTAAGCCACTTGTCACCTGCGTGCTCTCAATAATGATTGTGTTTCTGATAAAGCAAGTGGACTATTACGAAATCGATCAGTTTTTTCCCGAGGTTAATAAAAACTCGATAGAGATGTTGCTGTCCATTATTGCCTCAAGTATGCTGGCAATTGCCACCTTTGCTGTCGGATCAATGGTCTCCGCCTATAATTCAGCCAGCAGGACTGCAACGCCGCGCTCTTTTCCGCTGATCATTTCCGATGACGAATCCCAAAATGCACTTTCTACCTTTATCGGCACATTCATTTTCAGCGTCATCTCACTTATGGTTTTAAAGAATGGATATTACGGCAAATCAGCTCGTTTTATGATATTCACTTTGACATTAATTGTTCTTGGTGTGGTTATTGTTACCTTTGTTCGCTGGGTTGACAGTATTGCCCGTCTTGGGCGTCTCGGCAGGATCATCAATAAGGTGGAAAAAGCAACAGATGATGCTTTGCAGCGAAGACGATTAGCACCCACCCTGGGTGGTGTTCCTTCGGGGCAGCTTAAACCTGTGGGACAGGCCGTTTATGGAAATTCGATCGGATATGTCCAGCGCATAGAGATGGCTGGCTTACAGGGTACTGCAGAAAGATTGCAGCTGCAGATTATGGTGGATGCTTTGCCCGGAACCTTCGTAGCGCCAGGCAGGGCTCTTGCCTATGTGACCACAGATTCGGGAACCCTGTCAAAAAAAGATACTGATCAGATAGCGAAAACGTTTTTGATCGGTGGGGACAGGACCTTTGATGAAGATCCTCAATTTGGCCTCGTCGTCCTCTCAGAAATTGCCATTCGAGCATTGTCGCCCGCCGTCAATGATCCCGGTACCGCAATTGATGTTATCGGGACGCTTGTGCGGCTTTTTACGCATTGGAGTAAAACCGTTGAAGATGATAACAGTCGAGACTTTAAAGATGACAGTCGAGACTTTAAATATGATCGGGTAATGGTGCCGGAAATATCATTATGGGACATGTTTGATGATGCCTTCAACGCCATTGCCCGTGACGGGGCTGGCGCCATTGAAGTAGTGGTGAGATTACAAAAGGCCTTTCAGGCGCTGGCATTAATCGGAGACCCCAAAATTCGAGAGGTGGCAATGTTTCAAGCCCGTTTGGCACTTGCCAGGGCTGAGCTATCACTGGATCTCCCAGAAGATCTCGATATTGCAAGGAAAGCAACCAAACTTGTCGGGACCTTTTGACAAAATCAATCAGCCGACAAAAATACCAAAGGCAACAAAGGTGCCCTCACACCAGCTCCCCACCGCATGTTCCCGGCCATCATCAACAAGTACAAGCGCCTGACCTTCCTGAACATGGCCATCGGTTGTTATCCCGGCTTGTTGTATTTCCTCAGTCCGATTCTGTTTGACGGTTATGTGTGGGTGGCTATCCCCTTACCCGACAGGGACTTGCACCCTGCAAAGATGCACCAAGCTTCGCTTGGCGCGCTAACGCCCGATTAAGGAGACCACTTCAGAATCGTGAATAGCTGATACTATCCTTTTCAAATTCTTCAATCACTTCATTGCTCAGAGAGGGGCTCACTTTTGACATCATTTGAATAAATGTCTCTGTGGTTACCCGGTAGTCCTCTTTTTCGGTAAGTTCCTGCTCGAATGCAAAATACGCAACCTGATCAAAAAGATATTGGATGTCGGCAGGGGTAAACCCGGATGTTATCCCAATAAGTTGATCCAGATCGATTTGTCCGGTATTGAGCCTGGTAAGATAATGTTCAAGGATAGTTGCCCTTCCTTCCCTGTCCAATCCACCAACCGGAATAACACAGTCAAACCTTCCCGGCCGGAGCATAGCAGTATCCAGTTGCCGGATGTAATTCGTGGCACACACCAGCAGTATCTTGTTTTTCTGACTCTTAAGCAGCGGAATTTGTTTTAAAAACTCGTTGGTAATGGACTTATCAATCCTGTCCGCCCTGTCACGGCTGCCCGCGATCTCTTCGAACTCATCTATAAAAAGGACCACTTTATCAAGGTTTCCTGCCAGTTGCATTACTTTACGCAGATTTGCCCCGACGTTTTCCACACCATCCACCATCAGCATGCTCGGTATGATCTCAATGTACCACCAGGACAAGACGCCTGCTATGGCCTTTACAAAGTGAGTCTTTCCTGTGCCGGGAGGTCCAAAGAATATGATCGCCTTGGGACAAATAACCCCATGCTTTTTTGCCAGGCCCTCTTCCGTCAGGGGAAGAATTATTCTGCGTTGGACCAATTGCTTGGGGGGCTGGGAGTCGGCTATGGTATCCCACATTTCCCTGCTGATGGTCTGTGCCGCCATCTCCTTCAAGATATTCTTGTGCTTATACGTCCTGTACTCATCAGGGGCTTGCTCCATATTTTCTAAAAAATCAATGCAGGCCGTCCGCAACCCCACATCCCGACCGACTTTTTCCGAGAGAAGCCACTTATGTTTTATTATTTTAGACCACAGGTCGGCGGCAATATCCGGTTCGAGCTCTGCCCCGCTCATTTCGAAGATTCTATTCGCACACGCTTCCGGTATTATAATTTGCGGTGTCTTATTGTCCATAATATATTTCCTCCCATTTGAATGAAAATTTGTGGTTTGCAAATGTCAATCTACGCATACTAACGCACTCAGGCCGACCGAATTCCATTGTTCACACCAGCACCTCCACCGCATGTTCCCGGCCATCATCAACAAGTACAAGCGCCTGACCTTCCTGAACATGGCCATCGGTTGTTATCCTGGTTTGTTGTCTTTCCTCAGTCCGGCTCTGTTTAACGGTTATGTGATAGATAGCTTTGCCCGAGCGGTAATGCACTTTGACTCCATCCCATTCCGGCGGAAGACAGGGCGCGAAAACCAGCCTGTTATTCTCCAGTGTAAGGCCAACCAGGGACTCTACAATAAGCCGGTACATCCATGCAGCCGATCCCGTGTACCATGTCCACCCGCCTTGACCCGTGTGGGGCGGCACGGCATAGACATCCGCTGCCACAACATAGGGCTCGGTCTTGTACCGCAGAGTTGCCGTGGCGGAACTCCCGTGGTTCACGGGGTTTATCAAAGAAAGAAGTTCCCACGCACGACGACTGTCTCCGAGTTTTGCAAAGGCCATGGCTGTCCAGACGGCTCCATGGGTGTACTGTCCGCCGTTTTCCCTCACTCCGGGAACATAACCCTTTATATAACCCGGGTTAACTTTCGATTTGTCAAACGGCGGATCCAGAAGCTGGATAAGGGAATCATCCCGGCGAACCAGGTGTCTGTCCACCGCTTCCATTGCCATTTTTGAACGTTCACTGTCCCCCGCACCCGAAAGAACGGACCAGCTTTGGGCGATGGAGTCGATCCTGCATTCCTGTGATTTTGACGATCCCAGGGGGGTACCATCATCAAAATAAGCCCTGAGGTACCACTTTCCATCCCAACCATGTTTTTTGATATTCTGGCGCAACTTGTCAGCCTCAAGACCGCATTGACGATGGAAATCCATGTCATCCATGAGGCGGGCGACAGTGGAAAACCGGGAGAGTACCTCGTACATG
>NZ_OY762947.1:3405000-3412500 GCF_963666695.1 uncultured Desulfobacter sp. | reverse complement strand
TAAGCGGTTGGGGGCCGCAGAGAATTGGTGGTAGCGACTGTTTACTAAAAACATAGGACTCTGCAAAGTCGCAAGACGAGGTATAGGGTCTGACGCCTGCCCGGTGCCGGAAGGTTAAGGGGATTTGTTAGCTTCGGCGAAGCACTGAACTGAAGCCCCGGTAAACGGCGGCCGTAACTATAACGGTCCTAAGGTAGCGAAATTCCTTGTCGGGTAAGTTCCGACCTGCACGAATGGCGTAACGACTTCCACACTGTCTCAACCAGGGACTCAGCGAAATTGCAGTGGCGGTGAAGATACCGTCTACCCGCGAAAAGACGGAAAGACCCCGGCACCTTTACTACAGCTTGACATTGGATTTTGGGATATGATGTGCAGGATAGGTGGGAGACTTTGAAGCATGCGCGCCAGTGTGTGTGGAGTCACCCTTGAAATACCACCCTTCATATTTCAGTGTTCTAACCACGGTCCGTAACCCGGATCTGGGACAGTGTCTGGTGGGTAGTTTGACTGGGGCGGTCGCCTCCCAAAGAGTAACGGAGGCGCGCGAAGGTTCCCTCAGGCTGATTGGAAACCAGCCGTAGAGTGCAAGGGCATAAGGGAGCTTGACTGCGAGAGAGACATTTCGAGCAGGTACGAAAGTAGGTCTTAGTGATCCGGCGGTTCTGAATGGAAGGGCCGTCGCTCAACGGATAAAAGGTACGCCGGGGATAACAGGCTTATCGCCCCCAAGAGTTCACATCGACGGGGCGGTTTGGCACCTCGATGTCGGCTCATCACATCCTGGGGCTGGAGCAGGTCCCAAGGGTTTGGCTGTTCGCCAATTAAAGTGGTACGTGAGCTGGGTTTAAAACGTCGTGAGACAGTTTGGTCCCTATCTTTCGTGGGCGCAGGATATTTGAGGAGATCTGATCCTAGTACGAGAGGACCGGATTGGACCAACCAATGGTGTTCCAGTTGTTCCGCCAGGGGCATTGCTGGGTAGCCAAGTTGGGTACGGATAACCGCTGAAAGCATCTAAGCGGGAAGCCAACTTCAAGATTAGATATCCCATCGTAAGACTGAAGACCCCTTGAAGACTACAAGGTTGATAGGCTGGGTGTGTAAGCATGGCAACATGTTGAGCTTACCAGTACTAATAGGTCGTGAGGCTTAGCCACTTTTTTCCACGAATAAATTTAGATACTTTGATGTTGACGCATATTTTGCGAAATTCTTCGTTGCTTCACAAAAGTTTTAAAACGCAGTAGTCCACTACAGCTTATTTAAAACTTTTGCTTGCGCCTTGAATTTCACTAAAATCTGCATCAACATATTGACATAGCAAAGTTCGATTTTACTACAACAGATTACATATTTGGACCCATGGGACGTTTCATGTGAAACATTCTGAAGTTCCAGGTCCGACCAGTGTAACCGGTGGCGATGGCGAAGAGGCCACACCCGTACCCATCTCGAACACGGAAGTTAAGCTCTTTAGCGTCGATGGTACTGCATGGGAGACTGTGTGGGAGAGTAGAACGCCGCCGGTTCTTTTTTCAAAAGCCCTGATCCTGATCAATAATAGACAGGGTCAGGGCTTTTTTTGTGCACCATCCTTTTTTATGGATAATTTTTGCCCCAGGTGCAAGGCACAGGACGCGAAGCTGAAGGTACCCCTACCCTCTTCAACTGTCCTGTAACGCCGCAGATGAGGTAAAAATTGTTCATAAAGGGGGCCTGTAGCTCAGTTGGTTAGAGCGCACGCCTGATAAGCGTGAGGTCGGTGGTTCAAATCCACCCAGGCCCACCACCCCCTCAAATACAATTTTTCCAGAATTATATTTTATCCAATTATTCTCAAAACCGGAAAATAATCTCTCCAGATTTGTCTTACCCCGCAGTTTTTGCACTTTAACCTCTTTGGGCGTTTCTTTTTTATGATTCTAAGGGATTGAGGTTTAAGATGTTTCAGGCTTACATATACGTTTAGATCACTTGTTGTCGGGGCCATGCGTTCTGATTCCAGGTGGACCTGGCGGCCTACAAAGGCAAATCCCTGCTCCAACTCCAAGAGTAATTTTTCAAGAGGATCTAAACGTTTCTGCTACAGCCGTTTTCAATGGTTTTCTGGGCGTATTAGAGGCGGTTTTACGGGGTCAATCTTGTCCATCAAGGTGATATTGGAGCGCCAGGGGATTTTTGTAACGGTGCGTTGCACAATTTTTTATCAGGCCAGGTTCCCGCAAACTGACGCATAAACTTCAGATTCCGGGGGGGCTTGGTTCTAACTTCGCCCATTTAGCCAAAGAAATGGAGAAAAATTGAAATTGAAAAAGCCCGAGACAATTTAAGCCCGATCTGATAGGAGAAAATAGGAAAGTGCGAATTATCTTATTTTTTAAATCAATACCAGATCGAGCTATGAAAAGACCATATAATGAATCGGGACATGTAACAAGCATAAACAGGAAATGGGAACGAGCCGAAATAGCAAAACTTGTGCAGGATTTTGAATCAAGGGGGCAGGCCGTTAGCCAGCGTGATTTTTCAAAAAATAATGGTATTGCTCGCTCAACACTTCGGTATTGGGCAGACCGAAAAAATAGTATTGATGCAGATCCAATTTTAATAGAATTTTTTGAAAGTCCAGTTGGCATAGCTTTTTTACACCGATTGATGACATCTGCCCATGTTTCGTTTACTAAAGCTGGAGCGGCCAGCATCCACAATGTCAGCGATTTTTTAATCAGATCCGGCCTATCACCGTTTGTTGCATCATCATATTCATCTCAGCGCAAGGTTTCCGCTCAGATAGATGATAAAATCATCCAATTCGGAAATATTGAGGACGAGAGGCTTGGTCAACAAATGCCTGCAAAAATAATCACGCTTTGCGAGGATGAGACCTTTCACCCTCAAATTTGTCTTGTTGCTATGGAACCTGTTTCAAACTTTATCCTTGTAGAAAGATATGCCCTCAATCGTGAGGCCAAAACCTGGAATGAGGCAATAGACAATGCGCTTTCCGGTTTTCCTGTTGAAGTCATCCAAGTTGCCAGTGATGAAGGCCGTAGTCTTATCAGTCACGCGCTTAAAGGTCTTAAGGTTCATCATTCACCGGATTGTTTCCACGTCATTTATGAAATCGGAAAAGGCACTTGCGGTGCTTTGATGTCAAAAATAAAAAAAGCAGAAAAAGAATACGAAAGAAAGGTCAAGCTGACTCATGACATTGAGCAAAAAAAAGAAAAATTCGACACTGCTGACAAACGCCCCCGGGGACGTAGACCACACTTTGAAAAAAGAATTGAGCAGGCTAAAGCCCAAGAACAATTTGCTCAAAAAAACTTGGATCAGGCCCGCTTAAATTATGAAACCGTACGCAGTGAAAAAGCTAAGATAGGAAAAATTTATCATCCATACAACCTCGAAACCGGCCAGAAGCAGGATTCAAAAACTGTCGACAGCCTTCTGATAGACTGTTTTGATAAAATTCATACTGCCACAGCCAATCTCTCGGATCGATGCAAAGAGCGTGTCAATAAAGCCCAACGAGTTGTGAATAGTATGGTTGCAACCATTGCCTTCTTTTTTCATATGGTCGATGTTTACCTTGATAATATGAACCTATCGGATCGCGACAAAAACCTGATGCACAACTATTTAATCCCAGGTCATTATTTTTGAAACTGGACGGCTTTCTAAAAGCAGATGTCATATGGCCAAGGAGGCCAGTCCCAAAAAACAATCTGAACTCAAAATAGGCCACCATTGACCGATTTTTTGATAATGAAGGAAATAAAACCAGAAGTCCCAAGATTGAGTTGAGGGAAAGGATTTGAAGTCGGTTGCCATTTTCGGCATAATCGACGTTACTGCGATTTTGTCAGGAAAATTCAGATTGCAAAATATGTTCAAACAAAAAATTGAAACGACAGTATGCGGATTCTAAGGTTTTATCATTATTTTTGCCAATATTTTCCGTTGATTCCAGAAAGCCTTAATGGCGGTTGAATGAAAGCTGGAAAAAGCACGTTTGGTGAGCTTTTTGAACTTTTTCAAAAGGATACAATGGTTGATGGAAGGTCTTCCTGTTTGAAAAAATATCAGGAGTTCCAAAAGTTGGAAGAAATGCAGAACCTTCAAGGGTTTGAACGATTTTTTCAATTAACCCAGGAAAATATTAAGAGAATTTCTTATAATTTCCTCTTTTTTCGATTTAAATTCGTATTCGCTAGTTGTTTGAGTTCCCGGTCATTATTTCGGCAACCTGTTTTTTTAAACGTTCAATATGATCTGTTGGTAAACGAGCAACGTACAGTGGAATCAATCAATGCGATACTGTCGTTGATCCAGATTACTTTTGTAATCAACAGATGACCATTAAAATGAAGTTCGGCATCTATGGTTTCAAGCCCTTGATACCAATTCAACGTTTTCGCAATTTGAAATCGAGGTTGATGATGCACATGAAAGGTAAGACCTTCATCTGAGCATCATTGCAAAAGTATTGAAACTATACCGGTTTTCCTTGATCAACGATCATGAGCCGGAATTTTAAAACAATGAAAAGATCGTCCGGATTGGAGTCGGGGCCATGAAATTTCCCCCAAGGCGTAGAATTTTCAGGTTGGGTCAGGATTAAAAATTTAAACCGAGGCTCTAAATCCGGGGACCGCAGTGTCCAAGATCATTTTGAAAAAGTCCAGCTCTATTGATACAGACTCAATTCTATAAGATTTTTGTGAGGTTCAATCCATGGTGGCTTTTTTAAACGTTTCTGAAAAAGCAGATACAACTATTTAATCCCAGGTCATTATTTGAAACTGGCGGCAAGGAGGCATAGGGATATTGACCGGAAAACGGAAATCCTCCAGAAGTCCCAAGACTTATTGTCGGTTGTTAACTGTACCGACGGATACTGCGATGTCATTTCAGATTGCAAAATAAAGGAGCTGGAAAAAGCCGCCAAGAGCTGCGCTCAACTTTTTCAAAGATCGAGTTCCTGTGTTGAGGGAAGAAATGCACAATTAGCACTCCGCCATCAAGGAATTCATCGTCTGAGTGATCGACATTTAAAAGCATCCACAATTATGCACAACTATTATATCAAAAGACGAGATGGAACCACGGCTGCTGAACGATTTTTTGAGGCTAAACCGAATGACCTCTTTGAATTTCTCTTGAATAATGTGGACTATCCGGCACGGCCACGAAACCAATTGAAATTAGTGGCTTAAGAATTAGTGGGCGAAGTTAGAACCAAGCCCTTCCGGGGGGAAAATCCGGACATTTGGGGAGAGGCTTTATTAAGATCATGGGAGAGGCGGTCAACGACCTTGGCGCCCCATCCCTGACTCTGCTGTTTTTCAAAGATAATACATCATCACCAGGGCGGCATTGGCGAAAAATACAGCTTTAAGCCGCTCTTGCCGGATGCGCGTTTTCAGGGTTTCCAGAAACGACATAGTCTTGGGACATCTGACTGCGCGGGTTCGGTACCGGCATTTTTGAATTTTTGAGGCCCTGGCCGTGCCTTTGTCTGCGTTTGTTTTTTTCTCCGTTCATGGTATCAGGCCTTTTTATATATTGAGCCCCGGGTCTGCCAGGGCGGTAAACAGTTTTTGGATCTGGTCTGTGAATCCGGAAAAAATGCTCCACTACCGAAGATAATAGATAGTCCTGCAGACAGTCTTTATTGGTCCATTGGGCATAGCCGAAAACACCCTATATCTGTGCTTTTTCTTTTTTCTGTATCCCGCAAGGCCTTCTGGATGAAGTTGCCGATATGGGTGGTAGCAGATCTAAGCTTTTTCCATCGGGGCGATTCGGGGATGATCAAACTGTGCTGCTCGAGCAGTTTAGCATATGCCTATCACCTTCAGAAAATTTTAAAGCCGCTTCTTCCAAAGGCTTTTAAACGTACCTGGCAATATTGAGATTAAAATCATTTTTTTTAATATATTCAATTTCATATATTGTGTAATATCCCTTGCTCAGTTATAAATAAAGGTATTAATTATAATATGTTAAGAGTTTAAAGCCCCTCCCCTTTTTTGCTTATGTAGGTAACGTGATTTAAAATAATTTTAAAAAAATAAAAAAAGTGCTTGACGCCGGTGTAAATTTCAGGCATATTTCGCCGGTCTTCTCGAGGGGACAAGCAAAACGGTTTTCTTCGGGAAGATTTTTTTTGAAGCAGTACGTTTGATCTTTGAAAATTGGTCAGTGAAAAAGAAAAGAGCGGGTCAATGACAATGCGCTTGAGTTTAACAGCTTTAAGTGCAGACCTTAAAAAGTTTTAGTAAAGGATTATAACTGGAGAGTTTGATCCTGGCTCAGAATGAACGCTGGCGGCGTGCTTAACACATGCAAGTCGAACGAGAAAGGGATTGCTTGCAATCCTGAGTAGAGTGGCGCACGGGTGAGTAACACGTAGATAATCTGCCTTCAAGCCTGGGATAACTATTCGAAAGGGTAGCTAATACCGGATAAAGTCGATTCACATAAGTAAATTGATGAAAGATTGCCTCTTCTTGAAAGCAATTGTTTGGGGATGAGTTTGCGTACCATTAGCTTGTTGGTGGGGTAAAGGCCTACCAAGGCAACGATGGTTAGCTGGTCTGAGAGGATGATCAGCCACACTGGAACTGGAACACGGTCCAGACTCCTACGGGAGGCAGCAGTGAGGAATTTTGCGCAATGGGGGCAACCCTGACGCAGCAACGCCGCGTGAGTGAAGAAGGCCTTTGGGTCGTAAAGCTCTGTCAACAAGGAAGAAATTACAATTATTTAATAGATAATTGTATTGACGGTACTTGTGGAGGAAGCGCCGGCTAACTCCGTGCCAGCAGCCGCGGTAACACGGGGGGCGCAAGCGTTATTCGGAATTATTGGGCGTAAAGGGCGCGCAGGCGGTCTTGTCCGTCAGGTGTGAAAGCTCGGGGCTCAACCCCGGAAGTGCACTTGAAACAGCAAGACTTGAATACGGGAGAGGAGAGAGGAATTCCTGGTGTAGAGGTGAAATTCGTAGATATCAGGAGGAACACCGATGGCGAAGGCATCTCTCTGGACCGATATTGACGCTGAGGCGCGAAGGCGTGGGTAGCGAACGGGATTAGATACCCCGGTAGTCCACGCAGTAAACGTTGTACACTCGGTGTGGCGGATATTAAAATCTGCTGTGCCCAAGCTAACGCATTAAGTGTACCGCCTGGGAAGTACGGTCGCAAGACTAAAACTCAAAGGAATTGACGGGGGCCCGCACAAGCGGTGGAGCATGTGGTTTAATTCGACGCAACGCGAAGAACCTTACCTGGGTTTGACATCCTGTGAATATCCCGTAATTGGGATAGTGCCTTCGGGAGCACAGAGACAGGTGCTGCATGGCTGTCGTCAGCTCGTGTCGTGAGATGTTTGGTTAAGTCCAGCAACGAGCGCAACCCTTATCGTCAGTTGCCAGCACATAATGGTGGGAACTCTGGCGAGACTGCCCCGGTCAACGGGGAGGAAGGTGGG